>CAZPBZ010000273.1:0-2430 GCA_964584765.1 uncultured Thermodesulfobacteriaceae bacterium | reverse complement strand
CCATGGAATCTTATTAACGCCCTGGAAAAGGTCGCCATCTTGGCAGGAGATATTCGCAACCAGCCCAACTGGCATCACTTCAGTATTGCAGAGAGGGTGAATTTCCTGGATGAAGTTGTCCGGCGACCGGTAGTAAGGGACGAATATGAAAAAAAGCTGCTTCTTAACAAAGGACTATTCATTGGCATTGCAAGCTTGCTTATAATTATGCCAAGCCTCATGCCCATACAGTCATGGGAAGACTCGGCCAATAACAATTTAACCCAGCTATACATTGAACAACTCACGAGCAATGGAGAACAACGACCGGCTTTGTATATCATTATGGGTCAGATCTTTGCCCAAAAAAAAGAATACGCCAAGGCTATAAAGGCTTATAAACAGGCTCTGGATCTGGCACCTGATAATCCTGATATCTTGAACAACATCGCATGGACTTATGCTACTGCAGACGACCCTGAGTTTCAAAAACCGAAAGAGGCACTGATGTTAGCCTCAAGAGCCGCCAACATCAAGCCCACGGGCTACATATTGGACACCCTTGCTGAGAGCTTCTTTGTTAATGGATATGTGGAGAAGGCTATAGCAACAGAGGAAGATGCCATGAAAAAAGATCCTTCAAAAGCAGACTACTATCGGATACAACTACAGCGGTTTAAGAAAGCAGGAGGCCTGAGCCATGGAATCCATTTCGATAAAAAGCAAGGCAAGAACCGAACTAATTGACATTACAGGACAGATCCAGCAGACCGTAGCTTCGGCAGGCGTGAGTGATGGTCTTGCCTTTATCTATGTGCCCCATACCACAGCAGGTCTGACCATTAATGAAGGTGCAGATCCGGCAGTCCGACGGGACATAATCTCTGTACTGAATGAGATAGTTCCATGGGAGTATGACTATCATCATTTGGAAGGAAACTCGCCTGCCCACATCAAATCATCATTGGTGGGATCAGGGATACAGGTAATTTTCGAAGACAGGCAGTTGTGTCTCGGGACATGGCAGAAGATATTCTTTTGTGAATTCGATGGCCCAAGAAACAGGAAGGCCTGGATAAAACTTCTGTAAAAACAAATACCTGTTTCAGGACTAGTCAATACTGTTGTGTTCCGGCCGAATACGTGATAAAGACCGATTACAGATTTAGAGTTCACCGTTCAAGGAAAACGGCGTATTCAAAAATCCTTTCAACATGAAATTCAAGCCCAAGTCTATGCTCTCGGGCAAGGCGCTGGATGACTACATTGAAGAACAGGGCGAATGGGGACAACTCCTTAAGAATAATTCAGCCCCCAAAACCCTGCAGATTGAAACACGAAAAATCATGGGACCTCCCGATGGCTGGCTGGGTTAGGTCTCCTCTATCTCTCCTTATTATCTTCGTCCTTTTCTCTCTTATATGTCCTGTTTCGTGTCCTGCCTCCAATGCTAAGAATGCCTCTGTCTGGGAACCTCTTATAGAGCATTTAATAAAGGATGGAGAGGATGAGGCGACAATTCGCAGCATATTTACCAGACGTGAAGTCCAGTTTAATCCCATGGTCATGCCCCGCAAGCTTTCGCACAAGGAGAGCAAACTTGATTACAGTAAGTTCCTCAGGCCTGAACGCCTCTCAAGGGCCAGCGCTTTTTTGGATACACATAAAGAATTACTAATCCGGATAGAAGGTGAATACGGTGTACCCAAGGAAATAAAAGTGGCGATCCTTCTTGTGGAGACAGACCTTGGCCGTTATCTGGGTCCTGATCGCGCTCTTAATATATTGGCAAGCATGGCGGCAGCAACTGATATAGATCGTGTAAAACCCTGGCTTCCTCCCGAACTGCTTAAATCTACCGAAAGAGAACGCGTGGAAAAGAAACTTAAAGATAAGTCCCTGTGGGCCTATAAGGAACTCAGGGCACTTCTTATCTATTCTGAACAAAACAAAATAGACCCTCTGGAAATCAAGGGCTCAATCTTCGGGGCCATAGGGCTGTGCCAGTTCATGCCTTCAAACGCCCTTCGCTTTGGAATTGACTATGATCACGACGGCAAGGTAGACCTGTTCTCAAAACCCGATGCCCTTGCCAGTATGGCAAATTACATAAGAAACTACGGATGGAAAGACAATCTCAGCCGCAAGGAGCAGGAAGCAGTCATCCTCAGATATAACTACAGCCGCCCATACGCAAGGACTGTACTTGATGTGGCGGAAAGGCTTTCAGGCAGTGTAAACGAATGATATCCTATTAAGCCACTTGCAAAACATTATTTTTCACCGCAACAGCAGCCCGAAGCACAGGATCAAGGGCGTTCTCATACCGGAACTCCTGGAGATGATGTCTTGACCCGTGGGGAACCATCTCCTGAATTGCCTGCAGATCCCTCTCAGATAACAGCGGCTCCACCACTGTTGTTCGAAACTCATGATCTATGCCACTCTGGG
>CAZPBZ010000272.1:0-2455 GCA_964584765.1 uncultured Thermodesulfobacteriaceae bacterium | reverse complement strand
GAACGACCTTTCTGGACAGAAGTTGCAAAAGATCATTTTATAGCGTGTCACTTTAGAGCTCCATATAAAACAGGAGTAACCAAGTCAAAATGGATATAGAAGATACTATTACAAATCTGCTTGAGATAGATGACCAGGAGCCTATAGAAATACCTGAAGTGCTTCCTCTGATGCCGGTAAGGGACGTGATAGTCTTTCCTTCAATGATTATTCCCCTTTTCGTTGGGAGAGAAACCTCTGTGGCCGCAATAAACGAGGCCCTGGCCTCTGACAGGATGATCTTCCTGGTTACACAGAAGGACGCCTCAGAAGAGAATCCATCCAAGGATGGATTGTATAAGACCGGCGTTGTGGCCATGATAATGAGGACCCTTCAGCTTCCTGACGGGCGTCTCAAAATCCTGGGTCAGGCCCTTGTAAAAGGGACCATTCAGGAATTCCTGCAAGAGAAACCTTGCTTTAGAGTCCGCATGAAGACTGTCAAGGAAGAAGAGCCTGCCGAGATATCCGTAGAGGTAGAAGCCCTTATTCGAAATGTAAGAGATCAGGCAGAAAAACTGTTTAACCTTAAAGGTGTCTTTACTCCTGAGATGGGAGCCATTTTAAATGGTGTTGAGGAACCAGGCAGGCTGGCAGATATCGTGGCATCCAATCTTAACTTGAAATCCGCTGAGGCACAGCGTTTGCTCGAAATGACAGATCCCTTGGCACGTTTAAAGGAAGTAAATAACTTGCTCACAAGGGAGCTTGAGGTCTCTACTGTGCAGGCCAAAATCCAGTCCAAGGCCAAGGAGGAAATGACCAAGACCCAGAGAGAATATTTTCTTCGTGAACAGTTGATGGCCATAAAACGTGAGCTAGGCGAAATCGACGAAAAATCTGAAGAATTGGCAGAGCTGAAAAAAAAGGTCCGTAAGGCCAGGATGCCCAAGGAGGCAGAGAAGGAAACTCTTAAACAAATCCAGAGACTTGAGTCTATGCACCCCGAAGCCTCTGAGGCGTCTATGGTGAGAACATACATCGACTGGCTGATTGAGGTTCCATGGTCAAAGAGCACAAAGGACAAGCTGGACGTGCGCAGAGCACAGAAGATTCTGGATGAGGATCACTATGACCTGGAAAAGGTTAAGGAGCGCATAGTTGAATACATCGCTGTCAGAAAACTCAACCCTTCTGCAAAGGGGCCGATTCTGTGCTTCATAGGTCCACCAGGGGTTGGCAAGACATCTCTGGGCCGTTCTGTAGCTCGAACTATTGGGAAAAAGTTTATCAGGATATCTCTGGGTGGTGTCAGGGATGAGGCAGAGATTCGGGGTCACCGCAGGACATATATCGGCGCCCTCCCGGGAAGAATCATCCAGGGACTTAAAAGGGCCGGGAGCAACAACCCTGTGTTCATGATGGATGAGGTGGACAAAATCGGGGCTGATTTTCGAGGGGACCCGGCTGCTGCCCTTCTAGAAGTCCTCGATCCTGAGCAGAACAATACATTTACTGATCATTACCTGGATATGCCCTTTGATCTTTCAAAGGTGTTATTTATCCTTACTGCCAATGTATCTGATACGATTCCATCCGCCCTTTTTGATCGACTGGAGGTCATTCATCTATCCGGCTATACCAGTGAAGAGAAAAAGGCCATTGCAAAGAAATACCTGATCCCCAGACAGCTCAAGGAACACGGGCTTTCGGAAAAAGTCCTGAAGATTTCAGATGCCGCGCTTGTAGGGATAATTTCAGATTATACTCAGGAGGCAGGGCTCCGGGAACTTGAGAGGCAGATCGGCGCAATTTGCAGAAAGACGGCAAGACGGATTGCCGAGGGAGAGAAGGGGACTTTTAAAATCACTGGTGCCAATATTAAACACTATCTTGGTATCCCGAAGTATGAGACAGATCTGGAACAGGAAGAGAGCCAGGTAGGGGTTGCAACAGGGCTTGCATGGACTCCTTTTGGAGGAGAGATCCTTCGAGTTGAGGCCAGCATCATGAAGGGGAGTGGGAAACTTACCCTGACAGGACTTATGGGCGAGGTCATGAAGGAGTCAGCCCAGGCTGCTTTAAGTTACGCAAGGTCCAGGGCGGAAGAGCTTGGTATTGATCCTGAGGTCTTTGAGGAAAAGGACATACACATCCATGTGCCGGCCGGGGCCATACCCAAGGACGGCCCTTCCGCGGGCATAACCCTTACCACAGCTCTTGTCTCTGCCCTGGTGCATAGGCCGGTCAACAAGGATGTGGTTATGACCGGGGAGATAACCTTGCGTGGCCGGATTCTTTCTATTGGAGGAATCAAGGAAAAGGCCCTGGCAGCACTAAGGGCCGGCATCTATACTGTTATAATTCCTGAGCAAAACCTGATGGACCTGGAAGAGATACCGGCAAATATCCGCAGACAGCTCGATTTCAAACCGGTTCGTCACATGGACGAGGTGCTGGATATTGCCATCGGTCC
>CAZPBZ010000271.1:0-2487 GCA_964584765.1 uncultured Thermodesulfobacteriaceae bacterium | reverse complement strand
CTGAGCAACTTGACATCCCTGTCCTGGATATGACGGCGATCTTCCCGCAGGTGGACGACAATACCATCCGCACCTGCGATCTCAACTATTCCTGCAGCCGTAACAGGGTCCGGTTCGGTGGTCCCCCTTGCCTGCCTGACTGTAGCAACGTGGTCAACATTGATACAGAGATCTGCCATTGCCTTCTCCTTATACAAAGCATCTAATAATGCCTGCTCTTTACGTGTCATACGTTCTGCTTCAATCAGGCCCAGTTCGTGATCTTCTCCCAGAAGATGAACAACACCATGGACCAATAACGACTCAAGCCTTTGCTCCAGGTTAATGTCTGCATTCGCCGACTCGCGTCTTGCAGTATCTATTGATATTACCACATCGCCAAGCAGATCATTATCTGACTCCAAAAAATCATCTCCTTGCTGCCCAAATGAAATAACATTGGTAGGGCAGGGCCTTTTTAACCAGAGCTTGTTGAGACGCGCCATCTCAGCATCATCTACAAGGAGGATGCTGAGCTCTGCATCAGGTCGTTCAATAGACCTTAGGAGTATTTCAGCCGCGCGTCTGAGGCGGAGTAGTGGCAGGGATTTTGAGTGAGTTGATCTGATCAGGACCGGCACGCTGTCTTTTGCTCCCTATTCCTCAAAAAACCTTCAAATTTCCCCTTCCAACCTTCAGCCTTCTACCTTCCCCCTGTGCTCTGCGTCCTCATAGGCCTGGATGATCCGTCGCACAAGCCTGTGCCTTACCACGTCCTGTTTAGAAAAATTGATAAAAGCTATGCCCTCTATGTCTTGCAGGATATCTCTGGCCTCAAGGAGACCTGATCCACGCTTTTCCGGAAGGTCAATCTGTGTAATATCTCCGGTAATTACGGCCTTTGAGTCATAGCCCAACCTGGTAAGAAACATCTTCATCTGTTCAGATGTGGTATTCTGGGCCTCATCCAGGATGGTAAAGGCATCATTCAAGGTCCTGCCCCGCATGAAGGCAAGCGGAGCGATTTCAATGACTCCGCGTTCTAAGAGCCGCGAGACCTTTTCAAAAGAAAGCATGTCATACAGGGCGTCATAGAGTGGTCTCAGATAAGGATTTACCTTTTCTGCAAGGTCGCCCGGCAAGAAGCCAAGCTTTTCTCCAGCTTCAACAGCCGGCCTTGCCAGTATAATTCTGGCTACCTTTTCCTTGATAAGGGCTGAGACGGCCATGGCCATGGCAAGATAGGTTTTGCCGGTCCCTGCAGGGCCAATTCCAAAGACTATGTCGTTGGTCCGTATGGCCTCAACGTAAAGTTTCTGTGCAAGGCTCTTCGGCTTGACGAGTCTCTTCCCGGAATTTACGCTCAGCTTGTCAAGAAAGATGTCTTTGAGATGGGCCCGTGGATCTGAACTGAGAATTTGGATAGCAAATTCCACGTCATTTGAATGGAGTGGGTAGCTTTGTTTGAGGAGTTCATAGAGCTGGGAACAGGTGCGGCTTGCAAGGTCCACTCCTATAGGGTCGCCAGTGATGGTGATCTGGTTTCCTTTGACGTGTATAATAACCTTTAGGAAATCTTCGATGACCTTGAGGTTTTTTCCTTGTTCACCATAAAGGCTTAAGGCCAGGGAATTGTCATCAAAGTATAATTGCTGTTGCTGATTGGAAACTTTTTTCATATATCCCCAAGTGCCCTGTCATACAATTTCCCTACACCATATTCCTTTCTCCTCAGGAACTTCTCCCATGGCGGGCCTATGATTTGCATCTCGGGGCGTTCTTTTTGGACTTCAAGGGCTATCTTCATCTCCATTGTGCAACCGGTGCTGTAGGTGGCGTCTTTTCCTATCCACTCGGGCGGTATCTTTTCATCCATAAGTTCAAAGGCCTTTTCAATGTCATCTACGGTCTGGAACCTCCACGCGTCTATTAGTCCACTCCTCTGTACAATTTCCCACATATACATTATATCATCAGCGTCCATGCCTGGCTCAAAGTGTTCTGCCGGGTTTATCACTACTACCGCTTCCTGTCTTTTGCGAAGGTAATCCACAAACACGTTTAGTATCTTCTTCGCGGTCTCCAACTGATGCGGTATGCTTCCAACAATAGCGCTGTAGAATAAGATCTTCTTACCCTGACGCTTTTTTATTTTCAGATCAATGACCATGGCTTCAGCCTTGGTCCTCAGAGCTGCCTCTGAAAAACGTATGACCTTTGGATGACGCAGTTTTTCCCTGAGCATGAGTTTGCCGGGTTTTTTACAAACCACGGACAGGGCGTCTCTAGTGAACTGGAAGCGTGACTCAATAAAGCAATCGGCATCTTCCGCACTGCGACTGACTAATGCGTCAGCTTCTTTGAATGCCCTGGCAAATGTTACTGACGTAAGAAGTGGATTAAAGTGTTCTTGGGTCCCATCTGAGATAACATATAATGTTTTATCGCTTTTGAGCTTTTCCAGCAGCTCTTTCTTGGAGATGTTTGGATTAGCGATAATCTCCGCCC
>CAZPBZ010000270.1:0-2503 GCA_964584765.1 uncultured Thermodesulfobacteriaceae bacterium | reverse complement strand
TTATACATCATGAATACGGTTCGAATAGGTTTCGGCTATGACGTGCACAGGCTTGTGACCGGACGCTCTCTTATTCTGGGGGGCGTAAAGATCCCCCATTCTTATGGCCTCCTTGGTCACTCTGATGCGGACGTCATAACACATGCCCTGTGTGATGCGATCCTTGGGGCTGCCGCCTTGGGCGACCTGGGGCGGCATTTCCCTGACAGTGATCCGCGCTATGCAGGGATTTCAAGCATAAAGCTCCTGGAAGAGGTGGTTCAGAAGATTGCCTCTTCAGGCTGGAAATTGGGAAATGCCGACATCACCCTGGTTGCCCAGGCCCCTAAAATTGCTCCTTTTGTGACTGAGATGGAGAAAAACATCTCTGATGCCTGCAGAGTATCTGTAGATCAGATCAACATCAAGGCCACTACCACCGAAGGGCTTGGATTTACAGGGACCGGTGAGGGTATGGCTGCTTATGCGGTTGTAACAATAGCATCTGTAAGATCATAGGGTTTGGCCAGTTTGCTTCCGGCCCTGTCGTATAGCTGGGAATCCTTGATTGAGATCTCTCCTTCTGCAAGGGATCTTATGGTCTGGACGATGAGTGGGAGCTCCCTTTTTACTCCCTCATTGCGGATTCTGGCAAAAAGCGGTTGTGATTCTCCAAATGATTCCTTTATTTCCTCAAGGCCTGACCTCTGAAGCTCATGCTCAAACTGTTTCCACAGGGGACCCCAGGCACCTCCCTGTATGGAAAAAGAGCAATAGGTAACAGCAGGGCCTTTGTCGAGCTCCGGAGTCACAAGGTGCATCATGACTCCGGTTTTGTCGGCTTTTTGATCCAGCAACTGCCAGATCACCTCCTGCCAGGTGCCGGCAGGGCCTCCGGGGGCTGCGGGATGAAGGTTGATAATTGAGAGTTTCCGGCAGACCTTCGGGCTGACTACCCACATATATCCTGCAAGTACTACCACCTGGGCAGGAAAACCTTTAACTTTATCAAGGACCTCTTTGTGATAGGCCTGTCTCCATGCCTCACGATCCTGTTTCCTGAGATCCGGGCGAAAACGCACTGCTGAAAGACTGACCACAGGGATACCATGGTCTGCAGCCATTTTTACCAACCTGTCACTGAATTCGCTTTCTCCAGGTTCCCTTGAAGAAAATACATACGAGATCTCTCCAGGGATGATCCCATTGTTAATGGCGTTGTGAACAGTCTCAAACAGATCAATAGCCGCCTGGTCCCTACCCGTTGTCCACCACCCGAAACTCCACATATTCTCTCCTTTTTCAGGCCTCCAGCCTGTCTATCCAGCCTCTGCCAAAGGCCGACAGAGAAAAGGCGGCAAGCCGTACACCAGACCTGAGACATTCATGGGCCGGTGCCCCTTGAAGCATGACGTGCAAAAAACCTGCATTAAATGCATCTCCCGCACCGGTGTTGTCGACTATTTTTAAGACCTTTTCAGCCGGAATTGTCACAGATACCTCAGGACTATAGATGGTCGCGCCCTTTGGACCCTGTTTGCATACTATGGCAGCCCCACCTGTGTCTTTGAAGAGGTTTAATCCCAAGGAATTGTGACTTGTCCGGTTCTCACTCAGCAGGGGATAAATGGCCTCAAGTCCGGCCTTGCCTGCCATGCCGGTCATTATCCGAACTTCTTCTTCTGTGATAAAGAGTATATCCGTCCTTTTGAGAATGCCTGACAGGGCCTCAATGCCCTTTGCCGCGTAAAGCTCACCCGGATCAAAGGAAAGGATCTGTTCCGGCTTAAGGGCATTGGCCAGCTCTTTCTGAGTGGAGATGCCATGAGACTGAGCCAGGGAACTGAAATGGAGCACCCTTGTATTTAATACGCTTTTCAGGACTGTAGAATCCAAAACCTCTACCTCACGGTCATGGGGTGCAACAAAAATGGCTCTGTCCAGTTCCATCTTTTTTATTACAATGATACAGATTGCACTCCCGCCGACCTGCTTCACAAGGGAAGAATCCACACCCTTCATAGAGCTCAGTATGAAATTCCCTGCCTGGTCTTTACCTGCTGTACCGATGAAGCCGGCCTTGTGACCGAGACGGCTGAGAGCACATATGGTATTGGCAGAAGAGCCGCCTCCGCTTTTGGCCATGAGAGTCCCTTGGCTATGGAGAAAATCCACAAGGGCTTTTGCTGTTTTGTGATCTCCTAATATCTCATGCCCGGGATGGAGATCAAAGCCTGCTGATCGCACATCCTCAAGGTTATCCACCTCATAGACAAGATCGAGATTGAGTGCCCCTGATCCCAAAAAATCGATCATGATGTCAATCACCTCTTCTCGTTTTCTGCCGGACCTTGATCATGAACAAGTTCCGGCGCTTGAAGCGTCCTTGACGACCTTTCTACAAGCGACACAGATGGAATTTCTTTTTTTGATGCAGCGCCAAGCTCCGTAAAGCGGCGGGCTGCTGGAAGTATTCGACTCTCCAAAGAACCTGCTGCCCTGTTATAAGTCTCTACGGCTCGAT
>CAZPBZ010000269.1:0-2504 GCA_964584765.1 uncultured Thermodesulfobacteriaceae bacterium | reverse complement strand
TAAACTGTCCTCTTTTATAACACATCAATTGTCCGGTTTCGATAAGTGCCTTGGATCCAAAAAACTTCTTTTTTAAAAACAGCCAGTTAGACATTTGGATGTGTATAAAGCGCAAGTTCCCTTTTTAAGGATTTCGGAGTTATTTGTAACTGTGGTCAAGAAAAGTATTTTCAGACTACGACAAAGATTCCTTTGAGGATTTATATTACTTGATCTATTTTTTCCCTGAAAGTAGTATTTATTCCTACTGATAATAGGGAGAATATCTATGGCTATTGCTGTAAAAAAGACGATTTCGCTTCCTCCTGATCTTGCACAGGAGGCCGAGGAGACAGCCCGCCTTGAGGGAAAGACGTTAAGTGGAGTTATTCAGGACGCACTAAGGCGGATGCGCAGGGAAAGACTGAAAAATGAGTTTTACAGGCTTCAGGATTTCTGGAGCTCCAAGGCCATGGAAAAGGGCATTCTCACTGAAGAAGATCTGGAAATACTACTCAGAAAATGAGGGTAGTATTTGACAGCAACATTTATATTTCTGCACTCATCTTTCCCGGAAGCAGGGCTGACAAGGCCATTCTTAGGATTCTATGCGGAGAGGACGAATTGATCATCTCAAGGGCAATCATTAAAGAGGTGCTCTCTGTTTTGGCAAAAAAATTCAGTCGTGATCGGGAGGCACTCAGCCATGTGGCGGTGATCCTGGGAGAACTCGGAAGAATAGTTAAACCAGACATGACTCTTCATGTCCTTAAAGATGACCCGGATAACCGGATACTTGAATGCGCTGTCTCATCAGATGCAGACGCAATCATCACTGGTGACAAAGAGATTCTCAGACTTGGGAGTTATGAGGGCGTAAAGATAGTGTCTCTTGCAGAATATCTTTCCTGAAGGATTTGGACACATTCGTGATAATAAGCATACATTCTGAAATTTCCGACGAAATTTTTATCGTCGCAGGAGGATTCTATCATGTTACTTGTAACTGCGGCCCAGATGCAAGAATTAGATAAAAAAGCCATGGAAGAATTCAGCATCCCGGGCCTGATACTTATGGAAAACGCCGGTCGCGGGATCTTTGAGCTCATCTGCCGGCATTTTGCAGCAAGGCTTCACCAGGGGGTCACCATCCTGGTGGGACCTGGCAACAATGGTGGTGACGGCTTTGTCATAGCCAGACATCTCAACCAGAAAGGAGTTAAAGTTGAACTCCTGATCCTGGCGCCAGGAGAAAAATTCAGGGGAGACGCCCTTACCAATTACAATATAGTAAAAAAACTAGGGCTTCCTATCACAAAGTGCCTGGATTCCGACTCCCTTTCAACCATGTTAAAAACCATCAAGAAATCAGGCCTTATTGTTGATGCCATCTTCGGGACCGGTCTTGTCAGGGAAGTTACAGGGAGATTCGCCCGATGCATTGAGATGGCAAACGCGAGCCCGGCACCCATAGTCGCAGTTGATATCCCTTCCGGATTATCAACTGATACCGGGCGCCCCCTCGGCACGGCAATACGGGCTGATCTTACTGGTACCATGGCCCTTGCCAAGCTGGGGCTCGTCCTGCATCCAGGAACTGAATATGTGGGCGAGCTCCACATTGTTGAGATCGGCATACCCGATACGGCAGTTGCTGAAGCAGATATCAAAACCGAACTATTTGATGAGAAGACTTTCAGGTCCATCCTTCGACCAAGGCCGTCCATTGGCCACAAAGGCACATTCGGGCATCTTTTAATACTGGCTGGTTCAAGGGGAAAGACAGGGGCTGCGGCACTCGTGGCCCACGGAGCACTCAGAGCAGGGGCAGGGCTTGTCACTGTAGGATGTCCGACAGATGTACAGCCTGTGCTTGCCCAGAAACTCACTGAGGCCATGACTGAAGATCTCCCTGAAACTAAATCAGGAACTGTTTCCAACAAGGCCATCCCAATAATCAAGACCCTGCTGGAGAGAAAAAAGGCCCTTGCTATCGGACCCGGCCTGGGGCTTAACAAGGAGACCCAGGATGTTGTGCGCCATCTCCTTGAAACAGTCCCTGTACCTATGATAGCGGATGCCGACGCACTCACTGCCCTTGGTACGGATCACAGTCCGGTAGCACGGGCAAAACAGCCCCGGATATTAACACCCCATCCTGGTGAAATGGCCTGTATGCTCGGATGCGCAATTTCCGAGGTCCAGCATGATCGCATGGCAGCGGCCCTTTCCCTTGCCCATTCCTCAAAGGCCGTTGTGGTCCTTAAAGGGGCCGGGACTGTAATTGCTGCACCTGATGGGAGAGTTGCCTTGAACTCCTCGGGGAACTCCGGCATGGGATCAGGGGGCATGGGAGATGTGCTTACCGGCATTATCGGGGGCTTTTTGGCCCAAGGCTACGATGCATGGGACGCTGCAAGGCTTTCTGTCTTTGTCCACGGGCATGCGTCGGATCAACTGGCAAAGGTCAAAGGCAACTGGGGATACCTGGCAAGCGAGGTAGCTGATTGGATGCCTCACCTTTG
>CAZPBZ010000268.1:0-2517 GCA_964584765.1 uncultured Thermodesulfobacteriaceae bacterium | reverse complement strand
AAGGTGGTCCCCACACCAACCTCGCTATGAAAGGTGATCTCTCCGCCTAGATTGCTTACAATATTTTGGCATATGGGAAGGCCGAGGCCTGTGCCCTTTCCTGGAGGTTTTGTGGTATAAAAGAGCTCAAACATCTTTGCCTGGTTGTCTTCCGGGATACCCACGCCGTTATCCTTAATACTCACCTCAAGTACTGAATCGGACTTCTGCGTTCGGATTTCAATGCGCCCGTTGCCTTGCCCTTTCTCCAAAACGGCGTGAATGGCATTGGTAAGGAAATTGACAAAGACCTGCTCCAACAATCTTGGATCAGATTTCACGTGAAATGGTGCCGGGTCAACATTTAGATCGATTTCAATGGGGGCGTATTTAAGTTCAGGCCTTAGAAAATCGATCGTCTCTTTGAGCAACTTGTGAATATCGAACTCACTCTTGGATGGAACTGAATCCCTGGCAAAGTCCAGCAGCTTGTGGGTGATATTGCTGCACCGCCTTGTCTGGGCGGTAATTTTGCTTATGATGTCTTCCAATTCCTGACGGTCATCAGAATTGAGTCCCTTGGCGTCGCTGATGACATCACCTGCCCACCCCGTCGCCTCACTAATGACTGCTAAAGGGTTGTTAAGCTCATGAGCCACGCCGGAGGCTATCCTCCCAATCTCTGCCAGCCTGTCTACCTGCACTAGGTCATCCTGGAGCTCTTTCCATCGCGTAATATCACGACAGACCCCTACTGCACCAACCCGCCCTCCTTCCATGTTGGTCAGGCTTATCAAGGAGGCATAACAATGCACCCTTTCTCCCTTCTTATTTCGGAAATACACATCCGGCACCATGGCGGAGCCTTCTTCCTGGCATGCGGCCAGCGTCCTGGAAAAAGCTTCCCGGTCTTCAGTAAAATCCTCAATAGGCCTGCCTATGACCTCCTCCAACTTATAACCAAGGATCTTTTCACCCCCCTTGCTAAAAGAAATCAGGATTCCATTGACCTCGGTAGCAAAAATCATGTCAGCGGAATTTTGCAAGATACTGTGCAGGTACCCTCTGGTATGGTATAGTTCTATCTTGTAGCTGACTAACTCACGGGTTACCTTCTTGAGTTGGGCCGATACTGAACTAACTGAACTATTAGATTCCATAAATTCTGCGCAGGTCTTTGATTGCCTTTCTCATACCATGTGCGCCTAACCCTGCACTATAAATCTTCTCCACATGCTCTTTGAACTTGGTTTCCTGCACCTTTACTTTCTTTTCGTAAGCTTTTTTGATAGCATCTATAAGCTTGTCATGGTCTACAGGCTTGAGCAGATACTCAAAAGCTTCCTCCTGGCCGCTTTCCAGGGCGGACTGAATGGAGCCATGGCCCGTCAGGACGATACATTGAATAAAGGGCTGGATTTCCCTAAGCCTCTTTTGGACTTCCACCCCATCCATCCCTGGCATCTTCAGGTCCACTACGGCCACGTCGTAATGCTCTTCCTTTGCGACCTCAACAGCCTCTTCACCAGAAAAGGTGGCCTTCACGGTAAATCCCTGTCTAAGAAGCCGCTTTGACAGGTATTCAAGCAAGGTTTTTTCATCATCTACCAAAAGAATTCGAATATTTTGCCGGTCGCCCATATGTCTCTCTCCTTCGAGTTGGTATTTTGCCTTTATAAGACTTTATGTTATAATAAAAAATTGTCTTAACTATTTAATCAGTTTCCTACCCGAATTGTCAAGATAATTACCAGGCCACCTTACCCAGACCCATGCCAAATCAAATGGTTGAACCCTGAAGGTCTGAAAAAGCCTTATGTCAAATTCCTCGATCAGGCTTCACTCATCTCGGTCACTGCTACGACCTCTTTAAAGAGATCCTCCTTAAGAAATATTCCCACGACCTCTCCCTTCTCTACCACAGGAAGCCAATCGACCTTCCCGGAATTTGTGAGATGTAGAGCCTCCATGAGGGTGCCGTTCTGATGAATTACATGGGTTACCTGCAACATAACTTCACCAGCCTGCTTTTCTAATATCGCCTTACATTCCTCACGGAACTGACCCTGCCAAAAGATCGGAAGCTCTTCCATAGACTCCGTAGAAGGTTCCATATGACTAAGAATGTCATCCATTGAAAGCACGCCAAGAATCTCTTCTTTATTGTGTATCTCGTCCACTACCAGTAGAAAGGCAGGACAAAGCCTCTGCCATTTCTCTCTGAGCATCCTTACCGCTTCCGCCACTTTTGTCTCTGGCGAGATATGTTCAAGGGCACCCACGTCAAGCATTAAATCCTTTATTCGTTTTTCGCGCATTTCTCCCTACCGTGTGGGTTCTCTTCCTCAGCTTTCCCTATGTCAGGGACTTTTTTTCTCCAATATCCAACATAGGTAAACCTAAGTTGAGCGATTAGCCATTAGCCATTAGAATTTAGCTTTAAAAAATCAGGGCATTACGTTAATTAGAAATAACATCCAACAGGTTCACCCTGTTGAATCCCCAAAGGGGGCAGCGAAGCTGCATTCAACAGGGTAA
>CAZPBZ010000267.1:0-2524 GCA_964584765.1 uncultured Thermodesulfobacteriaceae bacterium | reverse complement strand
GTGGAGGATTCTCCCAACTCGGCCGGTGTGGTCATTGATGCAATCCGCTGTACAAAACTGGCTTTAAACAGAGGTCAAGGCGGAGCTCTTTATGCGCCGGCAGCCTATTTCTGTAAACATCCTCCTCGCCAGTTCACCGACAGTGAGGCATTCCAAATGATAGAACGATTTATCAGCGGTGAGTAGAGGGTAGGTATTTGATCACAGGATGGCCGCCCCGTGATTAGTTACAACAGCGCATCCAAGATAACTGCGCCTGTGAGGAGCAGTAAAAAGCTTGCCTCTACCATCAATTCGAGTCTGAGGTCCTGGCCTATTCTCCGGCCTGAAAAAAGACGGGAAAGCCCGAGCACCCACAGAGAAGCAGGAAGAAAAGAGACGAACTGCCAGGGGACAATGCCCAGGGCCGGGAGTATCACGGACACAACCCCGAGAATCACAGAGAGTAAACCCACTAAATTGACGGCCTTTCTCTCCCCAATGAGTATAGCCAGGGTCTCGCGGCCGACTATGCGATCTCCCTGGACGTCAAGAACCTCCAGAAGCACAGATCTCATATAAACAAGCACGGCCCCAAGGATAAATAAGATCCAGTGCATGGGCCTGATGCACGAAATAAAACCGGTCAGTGGAAGGAGCACTGCAACCGAGGCCCATGCCATGGCTATGAAGAAGGTCTTTGATCCTGGAAGGTTTTTCAGCGCACGAATACGTCTGGGACCAGGGATTACAGGTACAGTATATAGAATGCCCAGCGCGCTGATCGCCATCAGCCACAGAAAGGATGCCATGCTGAGATACCAGGCAATCCCAAGACTTACAAATACCGCCAGCATAGAAGATGTATAAAATATTGCCTTGTGTCGGTTGAGAAACTTGGCCCTCAGGGGATCATTGTACTCGCCGGCTTCCTGGTCCATAAATAAGTTCAAGGTATGCATGGCAAAGATGTAGCAAAAGGCCATTGCCACTGCAAAAAAAAGGGGCACATCCACTCTGTCAATAATCAATGCTGACCAGGCAAGCGCTCCACCGGCAAAAGCGGTCCACAGGTTACTCTCATATAGAAACCGTACAAACCTATATGCAACCTGGCGCCGGATCGAATCAAAGGCCCCCGGCAAGGCTTCAATTTCCCTCACCACACGATTTATTATCCAGTTAGGTGTTGAAGCCCCGGCAGTCACCCCTATGTGCTTGAACCCGGATAGCCTTTCTCTATCGAGTTCCTCCTCGGTCTCCACTGCCATGGCGAGCTTTCCGCATTCTGCCACTATCTCGGCAAGCCGCCTGGTATTTGCGCTCTGCTTGCCCCCCACAACAACCACCACATCCGTCTCCGAGGCAAGCCGCCTCACCTCTGCCTGGCGCCGGTGAGTAGAATTGCAGATAGTATGAAAGACCTTTCCACCTGGATAGCGGGAAAGGATCTTCCTGGACCATACCTCATACCTCTCCTGGTCTTGGGTAGTTTGGGCAACAATTATGTATCGATCAAGTTCAGGAAGGGATTCTATATCCTCCTCGGCACTGACCAGAATTCCATGGCCTTCAGCATAGCCCATTATCCCGATGACCTCAGGATGCCCCCTATCTCCTATCAGAACGCACTGGTATCCCTTTCTTGCGTAACAGCGAACGGCCATCTGGACATGCACTACCCTTGGACAAGTAGCATCTATCACCAAAAAACCTGCAGCCTTTAGCCGTTCCTTTTCCTCTGGAAGAACCCCGTGGGCCCTGATGATAACAGTGCCTTTTCCCTTTTCATGGATTTCTTTTAGGACCTCAACCCCTCGCGCCCGCAACAAGGAGAGTGCGGATGGATTATGGATAAGGGGACCAAATGTATAAATCGGGGGATGGGCGTTCTGTGATGCCTCAAGGGCCATATCCATGGCCCGTCGCACACCCATGCAAAAGCCGGCAACCTTGGCCAATTGGACTTTCATTTCTACCCGGATACAACTATGGCTGAAAGGTCACCAATTCTGAGAAAAAGACAGGCTATGTTCCAGAGGAGTGCCAGCCGGTTGGCCCTTACATCTATGTCCTCTGTCATGACCATCACATGGTCAAAAAAGCTGTCCACTTGAGGCTTGAGAGACAACAGGGTAACCAGGGCCTGCTCATAGTCCCGGCTTTCAAGGAAAACACCAACCTTTTCTTCTACAGAAAGATATACCTCATAAAGTGCCTTTTCCTCTTCTGCTTCAAGCAATAAGGGATTTACCGCCCCGCCTTCAAAGCCCTTGAGTATGTTCATTACCCGCTTAAAGGCAGTGCTGAGAGGCTCAAATTCCGGCCTCGAACGGACAGACGCCAGGGCCCTTGCCCTCAGAACACAGTCCTTCACATCATCGAACTCCACCCTGGTGGCCGCCTCTACGACATCATTGTCCATTCCCCTGGCAATGAGATCATAGGAAAAGCGCCGTTTAAAAAAAGGCATGACCTCTGTTGTGAGCTCTTTCGATACCTCTGAAAGCTGAGTCTCAAGCTGATGCAAGGCCTCTGCGATCAG
>CAZPBZ010000266.1:0-2528 GCA_964584765.1 uncultured Thermodesulfobacteriaceae bacterium | reverse complement strand
ATCAATCCCCCGTTTCCCAGGATAACCATAAAAAAAGTGTTTGAAAAATATGCCGGCTGGACACCGGGTCCCGCACCGGATTTAGACCGGTTTAACCAAGACATGGTGACAAAGATAGAACCCAACCTGCCTTCGGATCGACCGGTCTTTTTAATGGATTATCCGGCATCCTGCGCATCTCTTGCCAGGCTGAAAACATCCGACACTGAGGTGGCGGAGAGAGTTGAGCTGTATGCGGGCGGCCTTGAGATTGCTAATGGCTTTTCCGAACTTACAGACCAGGAGGAGCAAGAGGCAAGATTCAGGAAAGAGGCTGGAAGACGCAGAGAACAGGGACTTAGGGCCTATCCCTGGCCTGAAGAATTTCTATTATCCCTGAGGAAGCTCCCCAAATGCGCAGGCATGGCACTTGGTATAGACCGCCTGGTAATGCTGCTCACAAATGCGTCAAATATCAACCAGGTGGTAGCCTTTTCGCCGGAAAAAATCTGATATGATTTATACCCATATAATCAAAAATTTGACAATAAAAGAGGCAAAAATGGAGATTCCTATAGTATTGAATTATGACACGACAAACTGAGTTCGGTCAGGAGCTTGTTGCGGAAAAGGCCATTGTTGCCCGGGAAGTGGTAAAAGTCTATAAAAGGTCATCCCGTCCCGCACTTAATGGTCTTAATATTTCCGTAAACCAAGGAGAAATTTTTGGACTTTTGGGCCCCAACGGAGCCGGAAAGACCACGGCCATCTCCATTATGAGTACCTTGCTACGGCCTACCAGGGGTAGCATAACTATTTATGGGATTGATATCGTCAGATATCCGAATGAAGCAAAGAAGTTGCTGAGTCTTGTACCACAAGAAGTCGCCCTTTATCCTAATCTGACTGCTCGGGAAAACCTGCGGTATTTCGGCCGGCTGTATGGCTTGCGTGGTCAACAACTTGAAAACAGGATTTGGGAAAGCCTTGAGCTGGTTGGGTTAAAACAAAAGGGTGACGAGCGGGTTTTCACTTTTTCCGGGGGGATGAAGCGGCGTGCCAATCTGGCTGCAGGTATCTTGAGCAAACCACGGCTCCTTTTTCTTGACGAGCCAACTGTTGGCATTGACGCTCAGTCACGGAATATGATCCTGGAAAAACTCGCATTGCTCAAGAATACCGGAACGTCCATGATCTATACGACCCATTACATGGAAGAGGCAGAACTTCTTTGCTCTTCTGTTGTCATCATTGACAAAGGGCAGAGCATTGCTGAAGGCAATCCACAAGAACTGATCAACCGGACTCCTGGATGTTCCAGTCTGCAAGACCTGTTTTTCGCCCTGACTGGAAAAAGTATTAGGGATTGATAAACCTATGAACCTAGAACCTTGAACCCAGAACCTATGATATGCTTAAACTGTATGCGACTATTTTAAAGGAGCTTCTATTGCTCAGGCGAGATAGGGCCGGCCTGCTTGTGCTTTTTGTCATGCCTGCTGTGCTCGTACTTGTTGTCTCACTGGTCCAGGAAAACGTCCTCAAGACAATAGGGGGAACCAGTACCCGCATTCTGTTCGTAGATAAGGACCGGAACTCCCTGGGGCAGACTATAGAAGACCAGTTACGTGAATCTGGTTCCTTAGAGATCATTAAGGAGCTTGATGGGCAAAAAATTGATGAAAAATCGGCCAGGGAGGCAATTGTTAATGGAGATTTCCAGTTCTGTGTTATCATTCCAGAGGGAATTACAGAAGCTGTCAGGGAACGAGCACGGCAGTTGGTGACGAGGTCGCTTTCGATAGACGACATCCCGATTGAGAATGATATAGACGTTCCGGACCTGGTTGTTTATTTCGATCCCACCGTGCGGGGAGGCTTTCGATCAGCAGTGGTCAGCTCCCTGAACATGGCGGTTCTTAGCATTGAAATAAGAGAAAAGGCCGGAATTTTCTCTGAACTCTTGCCGAAGCAAATTAACAAGATCATCCAGGAGGCGATGGGTCCTTACGGCTCCGAGGAATTTATCGAAGATATCCCAAAGATACGTCTTGACTGGAGCAGTCAACGTATGATGGGGATCAAAGAGAAACTGGCTTTCCGTAAGGATTTTGAAAAAACACCCACTTCGGTACAGCAAAACGTCCCGGCCTGGACCCTCTTTGGCATATTTTTTATCGTCGTACCAATGGCCGGTTCCCTGATCAGGGAAAGACAGGATGGGACGCTAATGCGCCTGCTGACAATGCCGGTCTCTTATCTAACCTTGCTTTCAGGTAAGGTAATCGCATATATATTGGTTTGCCTGATCCAATTTGTGTTTATTCTCATTATCGGAAAGCTGGTCCTCCCTTTTCTGGGAACCTCAATGCTGGAGATGGGCTCATCCCCAATAGCGGTTATTATGATTCTTCTCAGTTCAATTCTTGCCGCTACGGGTTATGGCATCATGCTTGGAACAATCGCCAAAACCTATGAGCAGGCCTCCATGTTCGGCGCCATATCTGTTGTGATCGCAGCGGCTTTGGGCGGTGTTATGGTCCCTGTGT
>CAZPBZ010000265.1:0-2548 GCA_964584765.1 uncultured Thermodesulfobacteriaceae bacterium | reverse complement strand
CTTATAACCTTTCTCTTTGTTTTGATCCTGACACCCTGTTCTTTATTCCCAAGAATTAAAACCACCATATCATTAGCAGAGGACCGGCCTGACCCAAAAATCTATGAATTTACAGTATCAAACTCCCAGGATAAGCTCCTGGCCTACTTTTCTCTTAAAAACGGGTGTCCCCCGTATGTGCAAATTGCATTAGAAAGCGGGATTATAGTACGTTATATCTATGAAGTAGAGCTACAAGCACCCCGTTTTCTTATTAAAAAAAGGCTTTCGCGACTTTTCATATTAAGAACACTTACCTATGACAATCTCAAAGGGGAGTACAGAGTTTCATTTGGTCCGGATTCCCCCAGGGTAGTCAGCGTGAGGACCTTAGAAGAAGCAAAAACGCTTGCTTTTGAGATTAACGATGTCTCGATAATTTCTTTGTCCGAGCTACCTCGGGAGAAGACCTATACATTGCGGGTACGGGCGAAGATGGAAGAAGCAACATCGTCCTTACCTTTCAAAGGCCTTTTGGACTTGTTTTCCTCGTGGGGTTACCAGACTGAATGGTATGAAATTCACTTTAACTACTAGCGAAGCTAGAAAACGAAAATTCGAACGAATCATCATGATAGCAGCAGGGATTCTTATTGCCCTGCTGTCCTTGGCCGAGTACCATCTGATCTCCGGTTTCAGCCCGCTATCGACAAGTAGCAATGTACTAATCTTTGCAGTAATTAACCTTAATATTCTCCTTATCCTGCTTTTAGGTTTTCTTGTAGTACGTAATCTAGTCAAACTGGTATTCGAAGACAGAAAAAACTTACTGGGAGCTAAGCTCAGGACCAAACTCGTAATAGCCTTTGTCTCTCTATCCCTTATTCCTACAATACTTCTCTTTTTGGTCTCCTTCCAGTTTCTCAGGACCAGCATCGGATACTGGTTCAACATAAAGGTGGAAAGGTCCCTTGATAATGCTCTGACAATAGGAAGAACATATTACGAAGGTCAGGTTACTGAGTTGCAGCACCTGTCTCAAGAGATGGAGAGGCTCCTGAGCCTGAAATGTGTCGAAGAGGACGATACAATAAACAGGGTATGCATAGAACAGCTAGTGAATCCGACACCACTATTACCTGGCGCTCAAGGTTCCAGCAGTGCAATCCCCTTTAGTTCCATAGAGGTGATAAATACATCCCACAAATGGCTTTTTGTTAAGATATGGCTACCGCTCGTGGATATGCCGCCAGGCATTCCCCCTTCTGTGCTTAATCAGATTTTTGAAGGTAAGGACTCATTAGTATACAGTGATACCCTGGAAGGCGGTGAACTCATCCGGATCTTACGCCCTTTGAAAAATGCAGATGACAGTATCCAGGCCGTATTGGCTTTGGGCCACTTGATGCCCCAGGATATGAGTTACCTGCTCGATGGTATTCGCTCGGGTTATGAGGACTATCGCCAGTTACGGCTGTTCCAGAATCCAATTAAGGGTTCCCTGTTAATTACCCTTTTTCTGATTACTTTTCTGATCATTTTTGTTTCCATATGGTTTGGATTCCGGCTTGCCAAGAGCATCACAGAGCCTGTTCAGATGCTTGCCGAGGCCACCCACCGTGTAGCACTGGGAGACCTGGATTTCAGTCTTGAAGCTAAAGGCAAGGATGAACTGAGTTCTCTGGTGCGGGCATTTAATATCATGACCCAGGACCTTAAGGAAGCCAGGCGCAGGACTGAAGAGACCTCAAGACAGTTGCGAAAGAGCTATGGCGAACTGGAACAACGCCGTCGCTATATTGAGATTATCCTACAGAACGTGACGGCAGGAGTAATATCCATAGACAGACAGGGTTTCGTCACTCTTATGAACAAATCAGCTGCGAGCATTCTGAATATGTCCTCGGAACAGGTAATCGGGAAGCCATATCTTCAGCTCCTGACAAAGGACCAGGCCATGGAATTTGAGGAAATCAGGCAGGAACTCAGCCTTTCTCCAAAAGGTACGCTTCAGCGTCCGATTCGCATGAAAATAAAAGAAAAGACCCTTTCTCTCCTGGCAAGCTTTACCATATTGAGAGACCAGGATGAGAGATCTCTCGGAGTAGTCATAGTCTTTGATGACCTGACAGAGCTTGAGAAGATTCAGCGTCTCGCTGCTTGGCGCGAGGTAGCCAGACGCATCGCACATGAGGTCAAGAATCCCTTGACCCCTATACAGCTCTCAGCACAGAGACTGCGCAAGAAATATCTTAATAAGCTGGATGACGAAGCCAGGGTTGTTTTTGACAAATGTACAAATACCATCATAAGCCAGGCAAAAGAACTTAAACACCTTGTAGATGAGTTTTCTAACTTTGCCAGGATGCCGGTCCCCAAACTTCGATCCACGAGGTTGGACGATTTGGCAGATGACGTACTTGCACTTTACAGGGATGGACATCCAAAAATTAAATTTAAACTGGATGTGCAGGAAGGATTGCCGGATGCCTTATTGGACTCTGACCAGATAAAGAGGGCCCTTATCAACATTCTGGACAACGCGGTAGCCTCCATGCCTGATGGTGGT
>CAZPBZ010000264.1:0-2563 GCA_964584765.1 uncultured Thermodesulfobacteriaceae bacterium | reverse complement strand
GGCCACTGATTCTTATTCATTCCGGCCACCCATTCCTAAGCAAACTGGCCACTGATTCCGATTTAATCCGGCCATTTTTTTGGACGGATAAGAATCTTTGGAATTTATACACAGCGGCATTGGATAACAGAGATATATTGGTCATTTTGTTCTTAAAAGACAAAGGAGGACAAATTGGCCAGAAAGAGGTTATCCATGCGCAAGACAAGACAGGTATTTCGTTTGAAGTGGGAAGGCGGCTTTAGCAATCGTGCCATTGCAAGGGCCTGCAAGATTGGCAGAGCGACTGTTCGGGATTATCTGGACAGAGCAGAAAATGCAAAACTCTCGTGGACACAAGTTGAGCAAATGAACGAAGCCGATCTGGAAGATGCCCTGTTCCCCAAGGCTGCTTATAGAGGTAAAGGCAAAATCATTTCAGACTGGTCCTATATTAACCAGGAGCTAAAAAGGAAAGGGGTAACGCTCCGTCTTCTTTGGCAGGAGTACTATCAGTCAAATCCACAAGCTGCTTATTCTTATAGCCAGTTCTGTAATCTTTACAGGGCATGGTCGAAAAAACTCTCTCCGGTTATGGCTCAGAGCTACAAGGGTGGAGAGCTACTCTTTGTAGACTATGCTGGTCTCACAGTTCCTTATATTGACCGCATTAGCGGGGAACAAAGAAAAGCCCAAGTCTTTGTAGCCGCTCTTGGGGCAAGCAGCTACACCTATGCTGAGGCCCAGAAGGGCCAGGATCTGGTTTCATGGATATCAGGCCATGTAAATAGTTTTGAATATTTTGGTGGTATCCCTGAGATAGTTGTTCCTGACAATCTCAAATCAGGGGTGACCTCTCCATGTTATTATGAGCCTGATATCAATCCCACCTATGATGATCTATCCCTTCATTATGGTTTTGCAATAATACCAGCCAGGGTACGTGCCCCCAGAGACAAAGCCAAGGTGGAGACAGCTGTCCAGGTGATTGAGCGCTGGGTTCTTGCTCCACTCAGAAAGAGGACCTTCTTCAGCGTAGATGAGATCAACAAGGCCATAGAGCTGCTCTTGGAAAAAGTCAATAACAGGGTCATGGAGCATCTTGAAAAAAGCAGAAGAGAACTCTTTGAATCTGTTGACAGACCTGTTCTTAGACCTTTGCCCAGCCGGCCTTATGAATACGCGGAAAGAAAAAGCGCCACTGTGAACATCAATTATCACGTGACCTTCAACAAGCACTATTACAGTGTTCCCTATATCTTTATCGGGAAATCAACTGAGATCAGGGCTACGGCTAACACAGTAGAGGTCTTTTACAAAGGTGAGAGAGTAGCTTCACATATGAGGGATGACAGGCCAGGCAAGTACAGCACCAAACCTTCTCACATGCCCTCAAATCACAGAAGGCGAATGGAGAAGTGGTCCCCGGACCGGTTCATAAGATGGGCTGGTAAAATTGGTTCTCACACCTGCCAAGCAATCCAGGTGCTCTTGAGCTCAAGGCGTCATCCTGAACAGGCCTACAAGACCTGCATAGGTACCTTGAAGCTTGCCGACAAATACAGTCCGGAAAGGCTTGAGGCAGCATGCAGGACGGCCATCCGTTTTAATCTCTACTCTTACAGACAAATCCATAACATCCTGAAAAATAAAATGGACAAGAGAGAACAGGATGAAATCAACTATCGTCCAACATCAGTTCATGAACATATAAGGGGGGCACAATACTATCACTAAAAGGAGGATTTATGTTGTTACAACCACTGGCAGATAAACTCAGAGACATGCGTTTTTACGGCTTACTTTCCGGTCTTCAGGAACAATCTGAAAACACAGAATACAAAAAGCTATCCTTTGAGGAAAGGCTTGGAATGCTCGTTGACACAGAATGGGCTCAAAGAAAAGAGAGAAGGCTTAAGAGCCGCATTAAAAAGGCAAAATTCAGAGAAAAGGCCTTGATGGAGGACCTGGACCTTTCACCAGAAAGAGGTCTTGATAGAGGTCAGGTCCTCTATCTCAGCCAAAGCGAATGGATTAAGAATCACCTTAATACAATAGTGATCGGAGCAACAGGTACAGGGAAGACATATATTGTCTGCTCTCTGGGAGATGCAGCCTGCAAAAATGGTTTTATGGTTCTCTTCTTTCAGATGTCAAAACTCCTGAGAGACATAAGCGCCTCCCGTGCTGACGGGTCCTATGAAAAGCTCTTGAATAGACTTTCCAAAACCAGACTGCTGATTCTTGATGACTGGCTTCTGGATGGACTCTCTCTCACACAGACCAGGGATATGCTGGAAATCATAGACGACAGATACAAAAGAGGGTCCACGATCTTTGCCACCCAGCTGCCTATCTCTGAATGGCACTCAAGGTTTGAAGATCCCACTCTGGCAGATGCCATAATGGACAGGGTAATACACAATGCTTATCGATTGGAACTAAAGGGGGAATCAAAAAGAAAAAGACAAAAAAACTTGACTCAATCCGGCCACTAAGGAAATTATAAATCTCCAATGCCGTTGGAACAAAATGGGTGGCCGGATAACTTAGGATTCAGTGGCCGGATTCATAAGAATACGGA
>CAZPBZ010000263.1:0-2564 GCA_964584765.1 uncultured Thermodesulfobacteriaceae bacterium | reverse complement strand
CTGGACTATCTGGAAAAGGAAGATTTTGATCTGGTAATTACAGACCTGGGTATGCCGATGATAAGTGGCTGGGATGTTGCGGCAAAAGCAAAAAGCAGAAAACCCAGTCTGCCGGTTGTCTTGGTTACCGGATGGGGCGCAGAATACGAGTCAAGAGACCTGACAGAAATCGGTATTGATGCCGTTTTAGGCAAACCCTTCAGACTTGATGAGCTTACAAAGATTATCTCGGAACAATGTGCACGAAAAAATTAGTCTTGTAACTATGCCTGACATCCACATAGGCACCAGCGGCTGGAACTATGAAAGCTTTGTTAAAAGACTCTATCCTCCAGGAACACCCAAAAGAAAATATCTTGAGACCTACTCAACAAAACTCCTTACTGTAGAGCTGAACGCATCCTTTTATCGCTCTTTTCCCCAAAGCACATGGGAGGACTGGTACAGGCGTACTCCTCCTGATTTCTTGTGGGCAGTTAAGGCGCCGCGTTTTTTCACACATATCAGGCGGCTGGATGTTTCACAGGATTCCATCGACAGATTCTGGAATGATATAAAGCCACTCAAAGAAAAGATGGGCGCGGCGCTATTTCAACTCCCCCCGTCTTTGAAGTTCGACAGAGATCTTCTTACAGGGTTTCTGGCAATGCAACCGCCGGATACAAAGATCTCGCTGGAGGCCAGGCATCCGTCCTGGCACGAGCCTCAGGTCTGGGAAATATTGGGTAAGCAGAATGTGGCCTGGGTGGTTAGTGACACAGCCGGTCGCCACCCGATGAGCCTGGAGGTTACGGCAGATTTTGCCTATGTGCGTCTGCACGGCGCCCATGAACTGTATCACGGCCTCTATGGAGAAGAAATGCTCAGCAAGTGGCTGGGCACAATCAGGGAGTGGGGTATTGAAACATTTATATATTTCGACAATACTGACGATGGAAGCGCTGCAGCAGATGCTTTATTGTTGCAAAAAATGCTGGAGGAGAAACAACGTGCTTAAGGTAATATCTGCCACACTATTTTTCATATGCCCCTTGTGACCCTTGATCCTCATAACTACATTTCAGTTACTATTTTTTCAAGGACATCTTCCACGGTCAAATCGGAGGAATCAATTACAATACAATCAGGGGCAGCCTGCAAAGGCGCGATGGAACGAGTTGAATCCGCCAGATCCCTGGCCTCAATTTGGGCCAGTATCGCTTCGTATGCCACCTCTTCTCCATGGTTCTCCATTTGCAGCTTCCGTCGCCTTGCCCGCTCCCCTGCAGAGGCGGAAAGAAAAAATTTATGAGCAGCTTGTGGGAAGACCACTGTGCCCATATCCCTGCCCTCTGCCACCAATCGACCATGTATGCCAAGCTCCCTCTGCATTCCGGTCAGATATTCCCTCACCACAGCAACCCTGGAAACCGCAGAAGAAAGCCCGTCCATTTCTGGAGTGCGAATAAAAGACGAGATATCCTCTCCATTCACCAGGATTCGGTCACCCTGGAATCCCAGCTTCAGGTCATTACATAGCTCTGAAAGGGCCTTTTCGTCTCCTATATCCACTCCTTTTTGCCTGGCAGCCCATGCCACTGCCCTGTACATGGCGCCGGTGTCGAGATACGTGTATCCCAGACGCCTTGCCAGCTCTTTACTGACAGTGCTCTTGCCGGCGCCGGCCGGTCCATCAATGGTAATAATATTCAAACGGTCCATTAGAAATGAATTACCCATATCTCTTTACCCTTGCACAGTCAAGTTACAAGCAGCTTAGAAAAATTTGTACGAGCAAATCCGGTTTTGAATATGGTATAGTAAGCTTGGCAACTATGTAATGAGTATCCCTGATGAACCATGGGCTATTTTCACGGTAAAAGCCATGATTATTATCGACGGTTCCTATGGAGAGGGTGGAGGCCAGATTCTGAGGAGTTCACTGGCACTTTCCATGATCACCGGACAGGCCATTGATATCCGGAATATTCGTGCCGGAAGGCCGAGGCCAGGCCTTCGTCCACAGCATCTAACTTGTGTAAAGGCTGCTGCCTCTGTATGCGGAGCCCAACTGGAAGGAGCTGAACTCAGCTCACAGCGCCTTATATTTATCCCGGATAAAGTCAGGCCGGGACATTATAGCTTTGCCATAGGTACTGCGGGCTCTGTCATGTTGGTTTTCCAGACCGTGCTCCTTCCCTTGGCCCTTTCTCAGGGTGCTTCCGAGGTTACTTTTGAGGGCGGCACCCATGTCCCGTGGAGCCCGTGCTTTCACTATATTGACAAGGTATTCAGACCTGCCGTGTCCGCCATGGGATTATCATTTGAAATGAAGCTTGAGAAATGGGGTTACTATCCAAAAGGAGGAGGGATAGTAAGGATAAAAATCTTGCCATCAAAGGAACTCAGTACCTTTAAGCCTGCTTCCCAAAGAGAAGAAAAAGTCCGCGTCAAGGTCATTTCTGCCACGGCCCGCTTGCCTGACCACGTCAGGAAAAGGCAGTCCACACAAGCAAAATCTGCTTTGGAGGGCATAGGAGTAAAGGTTGAAATAGAAGAAATGGAGGGCTCTGCCACGTGTCCAG
>CAZPBZ010000262.1:0-2581 GCA_964584765.1 uncultured Thermodesulfobacteriaceae bacterium | reverse complement strand
GATACCTGGGCTAAAATTGAAAAAACCATGAAAAACAAACCGCGATAGGCTCAAAAAAAACCAGTTTGAGGATACGGCAATATGCAATCTCAGGACTACGATAAGACCAAAGACAACGTGCGTGTACGATTTGCCCCGAGCCCCACGGGGTATCTCCATATTGGCGGGGCCCGTACTGCTATATATAACTGGCTCTTTGCAAAGAAGCACAAGGGCGTTTTCATATTGAGAATCGAGGACACTGACCTCGAACGATCCACAACCGATTCCATTCAGGGGATCATTGACGGGCTCAATTGGCTGGGCATTGATTGGGACGAGGGTCCGTATTTCCAGTCGAAATACATTGAAGAGCATAAGAAATCTGCCAGGCGGCTGGTCGAGTCAGGCCATGCCTACAAGTGTTTCTGCACCAAGGAAGAACTCGATGTAAAGAGGGAGGCCGCTTTGGCAGCCAAACAGTCTGTTCAATACGATGGGACCTGCAGGAAACTCACATCAGAGGCCATAGCTGCCAAAGAGGTCCAGGGGCTTCCGTATGTCATTCGCTTCAAGGTGCCTGAACAACAAGGTGCGGTATGTGTCAATGATGCGGTCTATGGGCCGATTGAAAAACAGTACCAGGATATTGAAGACTTTGTCATATTGCGATCCGATGGCTCTCCGCTCTATCTTCTCTCAAACGCCGTGGACGACATCCGGGATGGAATCACCCATGTGATCCGGGGCCAGGACGGCCTTGCCAACACTCCCAGGCAGATCCTTATCTATGAGGCCCTTGGAGCAAGATGCCCTGTGTTCGCCCATATGCCTCTTACCCTGGACCTTAAGAAGCGCAAGATATCCAAGCGGACCCACGGTGAACTGGTATCTGTGCAGTTTTACAGAGATCGCGGATTTCTGCCCTGGGGCCTTGTGAACTACCTTGTGCTTCTCGGCTGGCACACCTCTGATGACCGGGAGATATTCAGCAGAGAAGAGCTGATAGATGCCTTCTCACTCGAGGGTATAGGCCGGGCGAATTCCATATTCAATTACACGCCGGGAGACCCGAAGTTTTTCACAGACCCCAAGGCCCTTTCAATAAATTCTCGTTTTCTGAGGACATTGCCCATAGAAGAGATCGCAGAACCTGTGAAAAAGGAGTTCATTGCGGAAGGCATCTGGGACCCGGCATATGATGGTGAAAAAAGGCAGTGGTTCCTTGCCACCCTGGATCTTATCAGAAGCCGTTTTCATACCTTCAAGGACTTTGCAGAACTGGGAAGGGCATACTTCTCAGAAGACTTTTCCGTTGACCCCAAGACCTTTAAGAAAAGAGTGCTCAAATACCCGGATCTAAAAGACTGGCTGCCGCAGCTTGCAGACCGCATGGAGCAGATCGAGTCCTGGACTCTTGAAACAACCGAAGAAGCTGTAAGGGACTTTGCACAAGGGCTTGAAGTAAAGCCAGGCATCATTATCAATGCCGTTCGCACTGTGGTCACAGGCCAGTTGGCGGGGCCGGGCATCTTCGATGTGCTGACGGCCATTGGAAAGGACCGGGTGGTCAAGAGGCTCAGCGGGGTATCTGAACTGTTCGGAGAAGCTCAATGGTAAGGGTATTCGTCAAGGCACATTTTGCCATACCTCTCTCTTCTGATGGATCTGACAGGCGTTTTTTCAAGGTCCGGTGGAAGGACAAACCTGCCCTGGCAATTGAACCTTCTCCAGGGGACATGGGTACTTCCGAGACCTATAGCTATGTTGCTATTGGGAATCATCTGGCCAAGGTCGGAATTCCGGTTCCTAAAATATATGATTTCAACAAAGATACCGGAGTTATTGTGGTGGAGTATTTTGGAGACAGGCATTTACAGACCGAGATCCTGGCACTAATCTCCCAAAATAAATGGTCACAGGTCAAAAGGCTTTACCGGCAGGCCCTTTCTTGGCTGGCAAAGATGCAGGTATGTGGCTGCCGGGGATTCAACCGCAAATGGTGCTATGACTCAGAATATTATGACGGTAAACTGGCCAAGGAACGAGAGGCCTTTTACTTTCTGCAATACTTTGTTGAAGGCCTCATGGGGTACAGCAAAACACCAGAACTTGAAAATGAGCTTGCAAGGCTGGCACTTCAAGTAGATTTAATTGACAATAAGGAGTATTTTTTACATCGGGATTTTCAGTCCCGCAATATTTTGGTCTGGAACGGGGCCTTGAGGATAATTGATTTTCAGGGCGGTCGCCTGGGTCCCTTGGGTTATGACGTTGCTGCCCTGCTCCTGGATCCTTATGTATCACTACCGGAGACTATTTGGTCCGAGCTTTTAGAATTCTATCTAAACGAGCTTGATGCCCTGAATATTGCCCTGGATAAAGCTGTTTTTGAAAGGGAGTTTTACCTGCTTGCCCTTCTTCGTACTATGCAGGCATTAGGTGCGTATTCATACCTCTACCTTAAAAAGGGAAAAGTCTTCTTTAAGCCTTATGTCTCACCTGCCCTTTCAAATTTAAAGGCACTGCTTGTCCACAAAGACTTTGAAAAACTGGACAACCTGAAGTTGCTGGTACCTAAGTTGAGCGATTAGCTGTTAGC
>CAZPBZ010000261.1:0-2597 GCA_964584765.1 uncultured Thermodesulfobacteriaceae bacterium | reverse complement strand
TTTTTTAGGAGGGTTATTGGGTAATGGAAAAAGTGGCGAGTGAGGTAACTCAGGAACAAACTCTAACCGCCGCCTCTGATCAGGAGGCCGCAACTTCTCAAGAGGATTCCCAGGTTTTGGAAAAAAATGTGTCGCTGGAGGAAGCCGGTGACATGGGCCAGTTTGAAGACCTTTTTGAGCAAAGTCTTCGCACCTTTCAGGAAGGAGAAATCCTCAAAGGTACTGTTGTGCGCGTCGACAAGGAATCCGTTATGATCGACGTCGGATATAAATCAGAAGGTCTGATCCCGATTCGGGAATTTCGTGACGAAGATGGAGACGTAACCATCTCCGCAGGAGATACTGTAGAGGTGTTGCTTGAACGTTGGGACCCTGGCGAGGGAATGTTAAGGCTTTCCCATTCCAAGGCCCTCCGCCGTCAGGTATGGGAAGAAATAACAAAGGCATTTGAAGCAGAAACCCCTGTAAAGGCTACTGTGTCATCCAGGGTAAAAGGTGGCTTGTCTGTGCGAATTGGCGACCGCAAGGGTGGAGTAACAGCTTTTTTACCCTTTTCCCAAATCGACCTCAGGCCTGTTCGTGATCCCGAGGCCCTTGCAAATCAGACTATAGAATGTGCTATCCTGAAGTGTAATCGCCGCAGAGAGAATGTCGTTGTTTCCCGCAGGTTCCTTCTGGAGAAAGAGATGGCAGAAAAAAGGGTTAATACCTTGGCTTCTCTTGAGGAAGGGCAGGTCATAGAAGGAGATGTCAAAAATATTACGGATTATGGCATATTTGTGGATCTTGGAGGGATCGATGGGCTTCTCCATATCACCGACATGTCATGGGGACGCGTAGAACATCCTTCCAGGCTCTTTAATGTGGGTGACACAATTAAAGTGAAGGTTCTCACATTTGATTGTGAAAGTGAAAAGGTTTCCTTGGGCATGAAGCAGCTTACGGAGGATCCTTGGCTGCGAGTGGAAGAGAAGTACCCTGTGGGAGAAAAAGTGACCGGCAAGGTAGTAAGCCTTACTGATTACGGTGTATTTATAGAGCTCGAGGAAGGAGTAGAGGGCCTAATCCATGTGTCTGAAATGTCGTGGACAAAGCGTATACGTCACCCCTCCCAGATGGTTAATGTGGGAGATATTGTCAAGGCAATTGTGCTCAAGGTTGACTCCCAGGATCAGAGGATATCTCTGGGGCTGAAGCAGATAGAACCCAATCCCTGGGATCTGGTCCAGGATCGCTATCCAATTGGTACAGTGATTGAGGGAGCAGTAAAGAATATCACTGAGTTCGGTCTGTTCATAGGCATTGAGGAAGGTATAGACGGGCTTGTTCATATCTCAGACCTCTCCTGGAGCAAAAGGATCAAACATCCCAATGAGATTTATAAAAAAGGGGAGGCTATCCAGGCCGTAGTGCTCAATATCGACAAGGAAAAGGAACGTTTTTCCCTGGGCGTTAAACAGCTTCATCCTGATCCGTGGGAGTCGGCTCCTGAGAGATATCCTGTTGATAGCCAGGTTACCGGCAAGGTGACAAATATAACGGATTTTGGGGTATTTGTTGAGCTTGAAGAGGGAGTGGAGGGCCTGATTCACATTTCCGAGTTGGGATCCGGCAAGATCAAGACCCCGGTTGGAATGTTTCAGGTAGGAGATGAAATCAGTGCCAAGGTTATCCATGTAGCCCCTCTGGAGAGGCGTATAGGGCTCTCTGTTAAGCGGATATCTGAAGATGAGGAGCGTTCACATTTTGATGAGTACAGCGGCATCAACAAGTCTGCCGGTACTACTTTGGGCAGCTTGCTGCAGGAAGAATTAGTACAGCACAATCGTGCTCGCTCTGAGGAAGACAAAGGCCAGAAGGAATAAGCCGGGATCATGCAGGAATTGCGGACACGCAAAGAACGCCGATATGCCCATCCGTTATTGGTAGCTCTGGCCACAATCGGAGTGTTCACCGTACTCATAACGGTTGCCTTTTTTCTATTGGTATTATGGACAACAAAGGGCGTGGTTACCGGTCCTTCGATCTACCACGGAGATAAAGTCGGAGTGGTGGAAATCAAAGGTCTCATCACTGAGCCCGAGGCTGCCATAAAGGCTCTGCAGGATTTTCGATATAATCAGAAAATTAAGGCCGTGGTAATCCGCATAGATAGCCCTGGTGGCGCAGTTGGGGCGTCGCAGGAACTATATGAAGAGATCCTCAGATTGAACCAGGAAAAGCCTGTAGTGGCATCTCTTGCCACAGTAGCAGCATCAGGTGGGTACTACGCGTCTTTAGGTGCCAGGCATATTGTGGCCAACCCCGGCACGGTGACGGCAAGTATCGGGGTTATTATGAAGGTGCCCAATATAGAAGGTCTGCTGGAAAAACTAGGGATCAAGACAACCGTGGTAAAGAGCGGGACCTTCAAGGATTTGGGCTCCATCACCAGGGATATGACAGAAGATGAACGGGCCTTGCTCCAGGGAGTAATGCAAGACATACAGAAGCAATTCGTAACGGCAGTGGCCAAGAGTCGAAATATCCCTGAAGACCAGGTTTCAGCCATTGCTGACGGACGTATTATGACAGGTCATCAGGCCCTGGATGCAAAA
>CAZPBZ010000260.1:0-2631 GCA_964584765.1 uncultured Thermodesulfobacteriaceae bacterium | reverse complement strand
TGGGCATGGTCGGCAAACTGTTGAAAACCCATTTCCCCATCAAGCCGGACGATACAGACGAGCTCCCCAACCTTATCATCGGGGATGGGGTCACCCATTAAAAGGCAGAGTCAAGAAAAAAACTCCCCTCTGCAAAAAAATCAGGTCTTGTCGAATCTTCGGATGATTGCGGAGATATGCTATCACATAGGCCCTGAAGGTTCCCACATTGGTCATCCTCCTGCCATTTACGACCTGGTTGGTGTCTATACCATGCTCCTTGTTGTACGCATCCAGTTCTGCTTTTTTACGTCTCACGTATTCATTTTTATATTCTGTCCGGCGAAAGATATAATGTAGCCCCTGAATTAGATATCTTCTGATAGCGTAGTAACTTACGAAGCACACCAACAGAAGGCCCAAAATAAGGACCAATTTCTCCAGAGAAAAACCACTTTTTAACAGGCTGAATATTCTTTCCAGATCCACGATTACTCTCCATTCTTGTCAGAAACTTGAGTAAATTGACACAACTTACTTGCCAAGACCACAGCTTTTCTGATATCACCTTTATTTAACATTATACTACATTCTGAACATTTATAAGGAGCATTTATAACATGGCGGCAAATTCAGTAGCAGTAGTTGGATTGGGTTACGTTGGACTCCCGCTGGCAATAGCCTTTGGCAAGAGAATAAAAACCATCGGCTTTGACACATCTGAAGACAAAATAATCAGTTACAAAAAAGCCATTGACCCCACTTCAGAAGTTGACCGCGAAGACTTCGAGCAGGCGGTGCATCTCAGCTTCACAAACGATCCTGCCGCCATAAAAGAGACAGACCTGGTCGTTGTAGCTGTGCCTACTCCGATTACCGCCAACAAACAGCCTGACCTCAGACACCTTGTTTCTGCTTCGGAAATTGTCGGAAAAAACCTGAAGCACGGAGCTATTGTTGTATACGAATCAACAGTATATCCAGGTGTGACTGAGGATATATGTGGTCCTGTCATTGAAAAGGTCTCCGGACTCAAGTATGGCAAAGAATTCAAGGTTGGCTACTCTCCTGAGCGAATAAATCCAGGAGACAGGGAACACTCTCTGACCAACATAGTAAAAGTTGTGGCAGCTCAAGATCAGGATACACTGGAAGAGGTGGCAAGCACTTATGAACTTATAGTGGATGCAGGGGTATACAGGGCAGAGAGCATAAAAGTGGCTGAAGCAGCCAAGGTTATAGAAAACACACAGAGGGATCTCAACATCGCCCTTATGAATGAGCTGGCCATTATTTTCAATCGCCTGGATATTGATACACAATCAGTGCTGAAGGCCGCTTGCACGAAATGGAACTTCCTCTCCTTTACACCTGGTCTGGTTGGCGGCCATTGCATCGGAGTTGACCCCTACTACCTCACCTATTGTGCCCAGCAAACAGGATACCATCCCGAAGTCATTCTGGCTGGACGCCGCATCAACGATTCAATGGGCGCATATGTTGCGCAGAGGACAGTCAAGGAGCTCATCCATGCCAGGATACGGGTTGAAGGGGCCCGGGTCGTTATACTCGGGCTTACATTCAAGGAAAATTGTTCTGATATAAGAAACACCAGAGTAATAGATATTATTCACGAGTTCAGGGAGTATGGCATTGAGCCCCTGGTACATGATCCACTGGCTGATCCGCAAGAGGCCAGATCCGTATATGGCATTCGTTTACTGAAGGACCTGCCTGCCAATGTCGATGCGGTCATACTTGCAGTAGCCCACAAAACTTATGCAGAAGCCGGGGTTTCAGTAATAAAAGACATGCTCACTCCTGACAGGGGTGTGGTAATAGATGTAAAGGATTTTTATCATCCTGATGATTTTAAGGAAAAGGCTATCAGGTACTGGAGACTGTGAGCATGGAAAAAGGGAAGCTCACCGGCCCTGAAAGGCGATTGTTACTCAAAATAGCAAGACAGGCCGTAGAGACAGAATCGTCAGGCCTTCCTTTCAGTCTTCCCGGAGTAACAAATCCAAATCTCCTCGAACACAGGGGGGCATTTGTAACAATTCACAAACATGGCCAGCTCAGGGGATGTATAGGGACCTTTTCAGTAAACAGACCCCTGTACGAAGTAGTTGGCGACATGGCCATATCAGCAGCTTTTAAAGATCTGAGATTTCGCCCGCTCCGCTCCTCTGAATTTGAGGAGATAGATTTGGAGATATCCGCACTAACTCCCCTGATGCCTATAACCGATATAAATGAAATCAAGATAGGTACCCACGGGATATATATCATTCAGGAACCCTTTCACGGTATGCTGTTACCTCAGGTAGCTACAAAAAATGGATGGGACAGGCTTACTTTCCTGAATCAGACCTGTATGAAGGCAGGTCTGCCCCCTGGTTGCTGGAAAGACCCAAAAACACAAGTCACAATCTTCAGTGCTGAGATCTTTGGTGAGAAGTCTGAAGGTCTGCTGTCTTAAATGCCTCTGTCAGAATTTGATTTGTATTTCTGTGATAGGGAGTGTATTTTTACAAAAAAGGTCTAAAGTTGGGGAGGGCCAAATGCACCATCATCACCTGTCAAATAGTTATTTCCAAAAGGCCCAGGAGCTGATTCCGGGCGGAGTAAACAGCCCGGTACGCGCATGCA
>CAZPBZ010000259.1:0-2646 GCA_964584765.1 uncultured Thermodesulfobacteriaceae bacterium | reverse complement strand
TATAGAAGGGAATATCATCCCTGTTAACGTACTTCTCACCGGTGGAGGGGTCTTCGTACAGGAGCCTCTCAACTACTCGGTTTTCAAGCAACGTCTCAGAAATGATCTCCGGCACATCCTCCACTTTGACATTCTCGTAAAAGATATTCTCCGGACCGATAATCACAATTGGACCCTTCTCGCAGAAACCGTCACAACCGGTTTTTTTCACCGTTATGTCATCTTCAAGCCCCTGCTCCTTAATTTCTCTGACAAACGCCTCTCTTACATGTTCACTGCCAGCCGAAACGCAACCGCTTCCACAGCAGACGCTGACAAGTTTGCTGGTTATATGTTCACCGGCAATGAGGGTTTCCCTCAGGAGTCTCAACGATTCCACGCTACCTATTCTGTAGTTTTCTATTGATGGTATTGAGATCGATTTTTCCATGTCTACATTAATTCAACATTCAAAATTTATCGTACGTCGTATGGGCTGGAAAATTGAAGCAGCACCGCAGATTGGGTTTTTTCAGCAGAATCATGTCTGGGAGTCCATACTATCGAGGTCCTCTGTCAGTAATTTTTTGACCTTTCTCACTGTCATTCTCGAGTGGACTTCGTCATCTACAAGGACAACCGGAGCCAAAGCACATGATCCCAAGCAGGCCACTCGCTCAAGACTGTATTTGTAGTCGGGAGTCGTCTGACCCGTCTTGATCCCAAAGCAATTTTCCGCTGTTTCCAGAATGTCTCGTGCGCCTAATACATGACAGGCGGTCCCCTGGCATACAGAGACGTGATGATCGCCCCGGCGGGTCAAATAGAAATGGTCATAGAACGTTGCCACGCTGAATACCTGGCTCGGCGGCAACTTCAAGAAATTTGCAATTGAGGACAATGCGGCCTCTGGCAGATACCCAAACTCCTCCTGAACCCTCTGCAGGATGGAGATCAACTCTCCGCTTTCTCCTTCAAAAACTGCAAGTATCTTATTAAGTCTTTCAGTATCCATACAATTATAAGATCCTTAGTTCTAATCCTCTCCTAACGCTTCCCCTGAATTATGTCTTTAGCCATCCGCACATCTTCCATACTGCCAATGAACACCGGCACCCTCTGATGAAGATGTCTGGGCTCAAGGTCGAGTATACGTTCAGTACCGGTGCTTGCATATCCTCCTGCCTGTTCGACTATAAAGGCCAGGGGATTGACCTCGCACGTGAGCATCAGTTTTCCATGGGGCTTTGAAGGATCCTTTGAGTTCTCTGGATACATGTATATTCCACCTTTCAGTAGATTCCGGTGAAAATCCGTTACAAAAGAGCCTGTATAACGCGCTGTATAAGGACGGCCTGTCTTTAAGTCCGGTGTCTTAAAGTACTCGATCGCGTCCTGAACATTCTCCTCCCAGAAATAATAGTTCCCTTCATTGACGCTGTATGTCTTGCCTTTTTTGGGTATGCGAATGTTCTCATGGGAGAGGAGAAATTCTCCGATACTTGGTTGCAGCGTAAAGCCATGCACCCCGTCTCCTGTTGTATAGACCATCATAGTACTTGATCCATAAATACAATAACCTGCTGCCACCTGCTCACAACCTGGCTGCAGGGCGTCTGCCATCATGCCGAATTTTCCAAGGCCTCGTTTCCTGAAGATTGAGAAAATTGAGCCGATCGCAACAGGTACATCAATATTGGTAATGCCCCCCAGGGGATCAAAGATCAATATGTAGTTACCCTTGGTATACTTTTTAGGGATAGGTATCAAATCCGTATTCATCTTGGATGCCATGCAACTCAAGCATCCCACGTGACTGAGGCGGTTCACAATTGTAGAGTTGGCAAATTCGTGTAACTTTTGTACGACTCCTTCGTCACCACTCACTGACTCAATAGTATCAAGTGCATCAGATAAGTTTGCCTTGTCCACTTTTTGCGCGATTATCTTGGCTGCAACTGTCAGCTCTGACAGAATGGATGTAAATGCACCCGTTGCCTCCGGCCGACCTTTTTGACCGGACAAGATAAACTCGGTAACAGTTATCCCTTTAGCCATTTAAAATTCACCTCTTTTGTTTATTATGCTGCAAACAGGGATTGCTTATGCTTAAAAGCCATCTTTTTCAGCAACAGGTCCCCTATTCTATTCCATTGTGCCAAACCGTTAAAATGGCTTCTCTCAAAAGCTTGATTAATAGTATCCTGTACCATAGCGTTTCATTATTTTCAATTATAGTTCCAACCAAGACTCGGAGAATATGGTCTTTCCCATCAGAACTCTAGTTGTCTTGTAGTATTCCATTTCCTTAGGAGAAAGGGTGCTGGGGTCGGGTTCGTTTTCATCCATTATATCATGAACCAGCTTCAGCAGTTCAGGCATTTGCCCGTGGGCTACCTTTTCCCAAACCGTGGAATTTCAGTCTGCGAGCTTCATCACTGTCTGATTCTGAGGGGACTTGGCCCGATCTTCTTGATCCTTTCAATGAAATCGGCGATCAACGCGTCTTTCACGAGCCCTTTGTCCGGCATGGTGCATAGCTCAATACGCCCCTCGCCAAGACCCAGGTCCTCGACCAGGGCCTTCGCAGCCGCTATGCGGTGTTCGAGCCTGCCTCTCGTTGTCGGAAACGGGTCCGCATCGGGCGGACACTCCGCAACAAGGACC
>CAZPBZ010000258.1:0-2646 GCA_964584765.1 uncultured Thermodesulfobacteriaceae bacterium | reverse complement strand
GCTGGATGAACTGAAGCTTCAAATACCTAAAGTTTTTGAAGCCGAGGCGTATATTTCTCGTAAGGAAGAGGTGATAAAGGCATTCAATAAAGACCGGAAAAATGTATTTCAGAAGCTGGATAACAAGGTGCGCGAAAATGGCTTTCTGCTGCAGTCAGATCAGTCAGTCATGATGGTAGTTCCGGCAAAGGAAGACGGTACCCCTCTCACCCCTGAGGATCTGTCAAAGATGTCTGAAGAGGAGCGGAAAGAGCTCAAGGCCAAGAGTGAAGAATTCCACAAGAATATGGGAGATGCCATGAGGCGCATTCAACAGTTAGAACAGTCAGTGCGCCGGAAGCTGAAAGAGCTGGATCAGGAGGTTGTCAGGCAGACAGTTGACACCTTACTGGAACCCCTGAAGAAAAAATATGAATCTATCAAAATACTCCAGGACTACTTTGCTGATGTAAGAGACGACGTGGTCCGGCACATGGATGACTTCCGCCCTAAAAGCGAGGCTACTCAGGCTTTGCCCTTTCCATTTCCAGGAGCTGGTCCGTCTTTTACCCAGTATGAAGTAAACATACTGGTTGACAATTCAGAGACCAAGGGGGCCCCTGTTATTATAGAAAGCAACCCGAGCTATCCAAACCTGTTTGGTGTCGTTGAGCGAAAGGCCCAGTTCGGTGCTCTCTTTACGGATTTTACCATGATCAAGTCAGGCGCAATTCACTGTGCAAACGGCGGTTATCTGCTCATAAAGGCCATTGATCTCTTTAAATGGCCTTTTTCATATGAAGCCCTGAAAAGGGCATTAAGAAATAGAAAAATTGAGATAGAAGACCCTGGAGAACAGTTCGGATTATTCACAACCAAGGCTTTGAAACCCGAACCAATCCCTTTGCGTATAAAGATAGTACTTATGGGAAATCCGTTCATCTATCAACTACTTTATAACTACGACGAAGACTTCAAAGAACTTTTTAAGGTCAAGGCCCACCTTGACGTCCGTGTTGACAGGAACGAAGAGAGGCTGGAGCAATTCATGCGCTCAACCAAGGCCCTTATAGAACGGGAAAATCTCAGGGACATGCACATGAGCGGAGTTGCAAGTCTAATAGAGTTCAGCTCTGAGCTGGCAGGGTCCCAGGAAAAGCTCAGTCTAAAAATATCGGATATTGCAGACTTATTGCGAGAGGCGGATTTCTGGGCAGGATCTGAAGACAGCGAACTTATCGAGGATAAGCATATCCAAAAGGCAATTGATGAAAAGGCTTATAGGTGCAACCTGTATGAGGACCATCTGCATGAAATGCTCAAAAAGGATATCCTTAAGGTAGCAACAACCGGCAAGGCCGTGGGCCAGGTAAATGGGCTGTCCATCTATGATCTTGGTGACTATATGTTTGGCAGACCCTCCAGAATCACGGTGAATATAGCTCTCGGCAAAGAAGGTGTTGTAAACCTGGAAAGGGAGGCTGATCTCAGCGGCAGCATTCACACCAAAGGCGTGATGATACTGGCCGGGTATCTAAAGGCCTTTTTTGCGGCAGACTGCCCATTAAGCCTCACCGCCTCCATATGCTTTGAGCAGAGCTACGGCATGGTCGATGGAGATTCCGCCTCCGGTGCAGAGCTGTTCGCCCTGTTGTCAGCGCTCTCTGATATGCCGATTGACCAGGGAATTGCTGTAACCGGGGCTGTCAGCCAGAAAGGAGAAATTCTGGCGGTAGGGGGTGTCACCAGAAAAATCGAGGGTTTCTTTGACATCTGCGAGGCGAGAAACTTGACCGGAGAGCAGGGAGTAATAATCCCAGAGGCCAACGTCAAAGACCTGATGCTCAAACCAGAAGTGATAGAAGCCGTAAAGCAGGGCAAGTTCCAGATCTGGGCCATATCCAAGGTGGAAGAAGGCTTGGAGATACTGACCGGCCAACCTGCCGGAATCCCTGGACCTGACGGGCGCTATCCGGAAGATTCAATATTTGCAAAAGTAGATGACAGGCTGAGGAAACTTGCCGAAGAAGCCAAACTCTTCATGCAAAAAGAAGAGGAAGAAAAGGAATAGCGTGAGAAATCACAGGGGGAAAAAATGAAACTTAATATCATGACTTCCCAGAATGAATTGCCGGTAAAAAAGGGATATATGATCTCCTTAATCATAAAGAATCTCAAAGGACATAAAGATGTAGAGGTACATCTTTTCCTGCCGGAGTGGGATGAGAAAGAGGCCAAATCCTATGACTGGTCGAAACTTCTGGGAGACCCGATAGACAGAAATGCACCCGTTGATCCTATGAGCAGTCGCAAGGTCCTTTTGGAATCATTCACCATTGAGGAAAGAGATATGATAATTGACTGCATGAAGGAACGGTATGCCACCAGACTGTCCGCAATCAATTCACGGCCCTTGGACTTCCCCATTCCTATGGGGCTCATTTCTCTGTCTGAAATTCCGGAAGATAATGATATCGGCTGCATCCGCTTTGAAGAGATCCCTAACTATACCCTCCCCTTTCCTGTGCATGGTCTTTATATTTTAAGCCAACATGAACCCGTAGAGGAAGAAATGGACTAATGAACGTCTTTCAAAACAATTGATATCTCGCCAAAGACCACAATTTACCACCAGCTTATTACCTCATCGTTGTCAAAGATAAGTTT
>CAZPBZ010000257.1:0-2669 GCA_964584765.1 uncultured Thermodesulfobacteriaceae bacterium | reverse complement strand
CCTGAACTGTCGTGGTGGGATTCTTTACTGGGTATAATAATGGGTGGCGGCGTCCTGTTTCTTGTGGCATGGGGCTATTATATTATTGCCCGCAGAGAGGGAATGGGAGGTGGAGACATCAAACTCCTCGCTATGATAGGGGCCTTCTTGGGCTGGCAGGCAATACCGCTTGTAATTCTATTAAGTGCTGCAGTGGGTTCAGTTACCGGCTTGGCGATAATGTCAGTCCGGAAAGGAGATAGACACATGGCCATACCATATGGTCCCTTTCTGGCTGGAGCGGCTCTAATATCATTATTCTGGGGGCGTGAACTGACAGCTTGGTATCTGATTTTTATCTCCAGGAGCTAATATTAGTACATTAAGGAAGTTTTCTGATCAGGAGAATATTGTGAGTAAACTTCGAATTCTGGTCATAGATGATGAATATGATGTGAGGAATATAGTTGTTGAAATATTGACCTCTAAAAAGGCTGGATATGATGTTGTTCAGGCGGCCAACGCCGTTGAAGGCCTGGCATTGGCACAAAAACAGCCCTTTGATCACATAATAAGTGATATTTACATGCAGCCTGAGGATGGACTCCAGTTTCTAAAAAAAGCCAAGGACGCAGAGGTATCAGCTAACATCATCATGATGTCCGGTCAGGCCGATATTGATATGGCCCTTGAGGCCATAAAGATAGGGGCGTGTGATTTCATCTTCAAACCCATAGTGTCAGATCATCTGCTTTTCGTATTGCGAAGGGTTGAGGAAAAGACCAGACTTCTGAAAGAAAATACATTTTTGAGGGCAGAGGTACACAAAAAGTATTCGTTTCATAATATTGTAGCCAAGAGCTTTCAGATTAAACGCATTTTTGAGGTTATTCAAAGAGTAGCAGATTACAAGACCACTGTGCTGATAACCGGTGAGAGCGGGACAGGAAAAGAACTTGTAGCCAAGGCAATCCACTTTAATAGTATCAGGGCCAAGGCACCCTTTGTACCAATTAATTGTGGAGGCATTCCGGAGAATTTGCTCGAAAGCGAACTCTTCGGTTATGTGAAAGGGGCCTTTACAGACGCTATCAGGGCCAAAAAAGGACTTTTCGAAGAGGCCCATAAAGGGACCCTGTTTTTAGACGAGTTGAGTGATATGCCATTGTCCTTGCAAGTTAAGCTCTTGAGGGTCCTGCAGGAAGAAGAGATCAGGCCTTTGGGTGATACTCGCTGCATCCATGTAGATGTACGGATAGTGGCAGCCACTGCAAAGGATCTTGCGCAAGAGCTGAGTAAAGGCAATTTCCGAGAGGACCTATTTTACAGAATAAATGTACTCTCAATAGTTATTCCTGCTCTAAGAGACAGAAAGGAGGATATTCCTTTACTGGTTGATCACTTTATAAAAAAGTACAATTCCCGCTTAACGAAGAAGGTGGAGGGAGTTAGCCCTGAGGTAATGCACCTTTTCCTAGAATACAACTGGCCCGGGAATATCCGTGAGCTTGAAAATGCTATAGAAAGGGCAATGGTATATTCGGATACCCCGATAATACAAGCAAGGGATCTTCCCCCTCAGATACGGACGGGTTTTGGAGTCGAAAGTGCCCCTCATATATCAGCCCTTGATGGATCTGCCTTTTCCATTAAGAAGAGCAGCAAGATATTGGAACGAGAACTTATAATAAAGGCCCTTGACGAAACCAGAGGTAATAAGACAAAGGCTTCCAAACTTCTGGAGATCAGCCTGCCGGCACTTTTATACAAGATAAAGGGCTATGGTCTTGCAGCAGAAACTTAGCAGACAGGCGGCTTGCCTGCCGGAATTAGGAATGGCTGCTAAATCAATCCCACTGCCTTCTTCAGCGATTTCACTTCTGAGTCAGTCAATATCCTGTACTTGCCGGGCAGTAGTTTCCCCAGGCTTACAGGCCCCATTTTAATACGTATCAGTCTGATGACCGGGTGGTTTACTGTTTTGAACATCAACCTTATCTGGCGTTTTCTACCCTCTTTCAGCACAATTTCAAGGACCGTTGAGCGCTTCGTGGTTTCCAGCATGCGGATCTCACAAGGCAATGTCATTTTCCCTTCTATCTCTACACCTTGTCGAAGAAGGTCCAGAACTGCCTTTGAAGGTCTCCCTCTTACGGTTGCGTGGTAGGTCTTGGAAATTTTATGGCTTGGATGTAATAGCCGGTGGGCCAGGGTCCCGTCATTTGTGAGAAGGAGCAAACCCTCGCTGTCTTTGTCAAGGCGCCCCACAGGATAAACCCGCCCTGGAATTCTTTCTATCAGATCCATTACAGTGGTTCGCCCATAGGGATCACGAACTGTAGTCAGGACCCCTTTAGGTTTATTAAGCAAAAGATAAATGGGAGATTTTTCCCAAAGAATCCTGGTCTTGTCAACACGAATTTCATTCGTATATGGATCTACCTTTGAACCAAGTTCTGTAACAATCTCGCCATCTATACTGACTCGGCCAGAGCGTATGAGTACCTCTGCCGCTCTCCTGGAGCACACACCGGCGTTGGCGAGGTATTTCTGCAGTCTTATCATAACGGGCCGCCGAACAACCAATAACAGATGACTGGGTGATAACGAATTTTTTCAGTTTCCAAATTTCTGAATATATTATAACAGGTGTGTTAAGTTATTAAATCAGACTTTACCAAGAGCATATT
>CAZPBZ010000256.1:0-2704 GCA_964584765.1 uncultured Thermodesulfobacteriaceae bacterium | reverse complement strand
GATTTTTGTTCCCTATGCGGCATTTTTCATATTCCTTGCAGGGTTTATTTATCGAGTCGTTGACTGGGGACGGTCACCTGTTCCTTTTCGCATACCCACTACGTGTGGGCAGCAGAAGACCTTGCCCTGGATAAAACAGAACGAGCTCGAATGCCCTAGCAGCACACTCGGGGTTATAGGCCGTATGATTCTCGAGATATTTGCCTTCCGTTCGCTGTTCAGACACACAAAGGCGGAGATGGCAAGCGGCAATATCGTCTACGGTGGTTCAAAATGGATCTGGCTAGGTGCATTGGCATTTCACTATTCTTTTCTTATCATCGCCGTGAGGCATCTGAGGCTCTTTCTTGAGCCTGTACCGTTTTTCGTGAATGGGCTTGATCTGGTGGATGGGATATTTCAGATAGGCGCGCCGACGCTTTACCTTACTGACTTGTTGCTTATAGGTGCCGTGAGCTATCTCCTCGCAAGGCGTCTCATAGTGCCGAAAATGCGGTACATATCCCTGGCTAACGACTACTTTCCCCTGTTTTTGATCCTGGGTATAGGCATTTCCGGCGTGCTTATGCGGTACTTCATCAGAGTGGATATCGTGAGCGTGAAGCAGCTCACAATGGGTCTGGCAACTTTGCATCCGGTAATGCCGGAGGGAATCGGCGCGATATTCTTTGTTCATGTGGCGCTTATCAGCACTCTGTTTGCGTATTTTCCCTTCAGCAAACTAATGCATGCCGGGGGCGTGTTCCTTAGCCCGGGGAGAAATTTGGCAAACACCAACCGTGCCAAGATGCACGTCAATCCATGGAACTATCCTGTCGATATCCATTCCTATGAAGATTATGAAAATGATTACAGAGAAAAAATGAAAGATGCCGGAATACCAGTGGAGAGGGAATAAAAAATGGCGAATAATCCTAAATACTATGAGTCGCTGAATATTGATTATAAACCGCCTCGTGGCAACTGGATGGATCGTCCTGTTGATATCAAGTCCGGCATTTATTGCTATCCAGCCAGACCAAATGTGTTGGCAAATGTCGGGATGAACGATAGAAGCGACTGGGGAAAGTATTGGGTAGTCGAAGATGAGGACTGGGAACTCCCTGATGACTGGAAGGAGCGGTTTCTTAATAAAATGAGGGACATGCTCGACAAGTACCGTACGTTCAAGATATATATGGATATTTGTGTCAGGTGCGGTGCCTGTGCGGATAAGTGTCATTATTTCCTCGGCAGCGGCGATCCAATGAACATGCCTGTTATGCGGGCAGAGTTGTTGAGGTCGATATACAGGGGCGAGTTCACTAAAACCGGTAAGATGCTGGGGCGTCTTGCAGGCGCAAGAAAGCTTACTAAAAAGGCGTTAAGGCAGCTCTGGTATTATATGTTTCAGTGCAGTGAATGCCGTCGATGCTCGGTCTTTTGCCCTTATGGGATAGATACTGCGGAGATCACCATTATGGGCAGGGAGATCATGAACGAGCTCGGCATGAATATCGCCTGGATACAGGAGTCGGTCTCAAAATGCACCCAAACCGGAAATCACCTCGGCCTCCAGCCCCAAGCATATAAAGAGTGTATCGATGCCATGCTGTATGATATTGAAGACAATGTGGGCATCACATTCGAACCTACCTTCAATAGAAAAGGTGCGGAGATCCTCTTTGTCACCCCATCAGGTGATGTGTTTGCCGATCCGGGTATATTCACACTTGCGGGTTATTTGATGCTCTTTGAATATCTCGGCCTTGATTACACATGGAGCACCTATGCGTCCGAGGGCGGGGATTTTGGTTACTTTACCTCTAATGAAATGGCAAAACGCATGAACGGCAAGATATACAATGAGGCCAAACGCTTAGGGGTCAAGTGGATCTTGGGCGGTGAATGCGGCCATATGTGGCGGGTCCTGAACCAGTATATGACCACATGGCACGGTCCGGTGGACTTTCTTGAGGAGCCGGTCTCTCCCATTACAGGCACAAAGTTCGAGAATGCCAAGGCCCATAAGATGGTCCATATCATGGAGTTTACCGCAGACCTTATCAAAAACAACAAGCTCAAGCTGGACCCGAGCCGTAACGATCATCTCAGGGTTACGTTCCACGACTCCTGCAATGTTTCCAGGGGTATGGGAATGTTTGAAGAGCCTCGCTATGTTATCAAGAATGTCTGCAACCACTTCTATGAAATGCCTGAGAATACCATCATGGAGCAGACTTTCTGCTGTGGGAGCGGGTCTGGTCTGAATGCCTCGGAGAATATGGAGCTTCGGCTGAGGGGCGGCTTTCCAAGGCAGAATGCCCTCAGGTACGTCAGGGACAAGTATGGGGTAAACATGCTTGCCTGCATCTGTGCCATTGACAGGGCTGGTTTGCCCCCGGCGGCCCAATATTGGAATCCGGATGTCGGTGTCACTGGCGTTACTGAGCTGGTGGCCAATGCCCTGATCATGGAAGGGGAAGGCCCGAGGACACATAATATACGCGGGTTTGAGATCGCAACGTGGGAACCAACTCCATAGTCAGTGTTCAAGGGAGAGACAATAGTGCTACGCGAGGAAAAGATCCAGGGCAAGGAGGAACAAGGGGATGTATGACGCTTGGAAGATCTTAGTAGGGCTTGCTATCTTTTTGGGCCTGTTTACTTTCGCATTCTGGATGAATGCGGGCAAGGCCGCTCCTATACCTGAGCCGAAGATCGA
>CAZPBZ010000255.1:1617-2706 GCA_964584765.1 uncultured Thermodesulfobacteriaceae bacterium | reverse complement strand
GCCGATTCGCGCTCTTGTGCATCAAGATAGGTGTTGCGGGAGCTCATTGCCAGACCGTCGGGTTCTCTGACTATAGGATGGGCTATTATATTAACCGGTATATTCAGGTCCTTCACCATGCGGCGAATGACCTGGAGTTGTTGAAAGTCCTTCTGACCGAAGATTGCCATGTCCGGCTGTACAATAATGAGGAGCTTCGCAACTATTGTGGCTACACCGCGGAAGTGTTCAGGCCTTGATGCGCCACAAAGCCCCTGACTTAAGCCTTCGACCTGGATCCATGTCTGGAACCCGGGTGGATAGATGTCTTTGGCATCCGGACAAAACAGGCAGCTAACACCTTCTTTTTCAGCCAGCTTCGAGTCCTGGTCAAAGTCTCTTGGATACCGGTTCAGGTCTTCATTTGGGCCGAACTGGGCAGGGTTTACAAACAGGCTTACTACCACATGGTCTGCCTTGCTTCCGGCCGCCCTCATTAGGGAAAGGTGACCTTCATGGAAAAAGCCCATAGTGGGAACCAAGGCCACAGACAACCCTTTCTGCTTCCACTTGAGAATCTGTTTTCTCATGCCGGATATAGAGTTAATAATTTTCATTTAAGGAACATACACCATCTTCTGTTTCGAAAAGATCTCCCGGATTTCCGTCCAGCGAGGGTATTTCTTGAAAACAGGTATTCTGAATGTAGTTTATGATATTCCGTTCACCCTCGATGAAGGTCAATCCATCATGATCCTTGGCTATCAGTACCGGAACAGTGTCAATACCCAATATTTTCAGGGTAGCAGTGTTTATTTCAGGTAAAAATTTTTCATTAGGGCTTAATCCCGGAAGCAGGCCAGCACTTATTTCTTTGATTGGATTAAAGTGAAATTCGCACCGTGTGCATCCTTCCAGTGCCTCTATGACTTTGTAGCAGTGGTGGCAGTCTTCTGAAAAGATTAGATAGAGTTGTTTAACCGGGTCAGAGCATCTCCTTACAGCATATGTCCCATCATCCAGGGTGAGCCCGCGCAGAGGGTTTTTTGCAGTATCAAAACTTAACAGAGAAAACATGACCAACTGCACCACAATTGTTACTAAACCCAA
>CAZPBZ010000255.1:0-1517 GCA_964584765.1 uncultured Thermodesulfobacteriaceae bacterium | reverse complement strand
CAAAACTTAACAGAGAAAACATGACCAACTGCACCACAATTGTTACTAAACCCAAGGTTACTTGTCGAAAGCCCATCAAGCTGTTCAGGATTACCACCAGAACAAAGATAAGCAGGCAGTAAGAACAGAATACGTTGGCAACAAAAACCTGGTATCCCAGCAATATCCCCTCGGCTGCAAGACCGGAAACAAGCAAGATGCGGAGCAGGGGCTCTGTCCCTGATCTCTGTTTTGTTATTAAGGCAATGCAGAATATGGCAAAAAAATATGCAGCACCTAACAGATTGAAATAAAAAGGTGGAATAAGTGTCAAGGCTTCTACTATTTTACATCCTTCATTAACGCAGAAGGCCTCTCCCCTGAATATTATTAGTAGTGCCTGAGCAATTATGACAACACAGGCAAGGAGTGACAGGTATAGTAGCGCTTGGAGCGATCCGTGTTTCATAGACACCCTAATGGTCCTTGCGTGATGCGAGGAAAGGTTGTTTTGGTTGAAGTTTGATTGATCTATTAGTGACAATCCTGGTCTAAGAGGATAAAGTCGTTATTAGTCTTCAGTGCTAAATTAATAACCCATGAAAATCATCTTGAAAACCCTTTGTGTCATCATTAGAGTTCTTTTATGACCATAAAAGATCAAGCAAAACAAGGTATAATATCCCAACTTATTGAGCGTTGTGCCCTGGACGAGGGTCTGGATCCGCAGATTCTGGTTCAAGCCATGGGGGCAGGGGAAGTGGTAATACCGCATAACAGGCATGTGGAGCTTAGCCGTCCCATGGCAGTGGGTAAAGGGGTTTCCACCAAGGTTAATGCAAATATAGGCACTTCAAAGGATCATCCTGAGCTGAAAACTGAATTGGAAAAGCTCAGGGTGGCCCTGGAGGCAGGAGCCCACACGATAATGGATCTTTCCACTGGAGGTCCGATAAAGGAGATCCGCCAGGCTATCAGAAATGCCTGTCCCGTACCTCTTGGCACAGTTCCCATCTATCAGGCTGCAGTTGAGACCGTGGAGCGGCGCAATTGCTCAGTTTGCGAAATGGAGGTGGACGACCTGCTGAGGGTAATTGAGGAACATGGTCAGGAGGGGGTAGACTTCGTGACAATTCACTGCGGTCTGACCCTCAAGGCTGCGGAGCATCTCCGGTTAAGGGAACGCGTAATGGGGGTGGTTAGCAGAGGAGGTTCCTTCATCCTGGAGTGGATGATGTACAACCAGAAGGAAAACCCCCTCTTTGAGCGTTTTGATGATATCCTGGCAATAGCTCGGGAGCACGAGCTCACTTTGAGCCTTGGTGACGGCCTCAGGCCCGGATGCCTGATGGACGCAACAGACGGCGCACAGGTGCATGAGCTGATAGTCCTGGGGGAGCTCACGCAGAGGGCATGGGACGCTGGTGTACAGGTAATAATTGAAGGGCCTGGTCACATGTCAATGGACCAGATACCGGCCAATGTTCTTTTGGAAAAGAGGCTCTGTCACGGAGCCCCATTTTATGTGCTTGGTCCCC
>CAZPBZ010000254.1:1222-2716 GCA_964584765.1 uncultured Thermodesulfobacteriaceae bacterium | reverse complement strand
CACTCCCTAAATATTTTTTCGGAGCTCAAAGCATTATAATGCGGAGCAGAGCGAATCGGCATGCTATTTCTCGTCGAGTGAATCCAATTGTTCGGCTCATCTTTGACAGTTAAAAATAACTTTACCTGTTAAATCAATAAGATATGGACGCAATAATAGTTCTTGGCACTACCATTTGATTTTTTTAAACAATTTCCTGCATACACGGGCTGATTTCCCTGATAGTAGGTGGAATTGCCACTTTGACTGACTGGAATACCTTCCCACAGGTACCAACACATTCTGTGCGAACGGCAAGGCGTTTGCCGTTTTCTTCAATGGTCGTTTCCTGCAATGATTCAAGATCCTGGATTATGTCTGCCCATTCAAGATCATGTCCCGACTGCTCGAGACATTTCATCAGTTCCTTGCGCATAGCAAGGGCCAGAAAGCTGCAAAACACATGGCCCCTTATAGTTTCGTCGCGTTGATGAAAAATGGGCCTGGTCTCCAGTATGGACTTCATTGTCCGAAATACCTGCTCTACCTGCCACAGTTCCTTGTATTTGAGGGCAACATCTTCTGCTGTCATGTCGGTATTGGTCTGGAGCACCCATTTGCCATCAAATTTGGCCTCTTCCTTGACCTTCTCAAAATCAATACCGACACTGCCACGAGACACCTTCAAATATCTCCGGTACCCTTTGTTGCCGATCATGCCCTTTGGACCTTTCCGAATCTTTTGTTTCAGATCATCAAGAATGGCCTGTCGATCCGCTGCATCCTTTCTGGCCTGTTTCGTATTCAGGCAGACAATGTACCGCTTTCCTGACTGCCATATCTCTTTTACCTTCAAAGGGGCGGGATCCTTTGATCTTATCCCTTCAGGATATACCTCTCTATAACAGCCTCCACGGCAAAGGATATCATGTTTTATGCTGCTTACCTTTCTCATTCTCGCACCAAGGATATATGGCAGCTTGCGTTTTGAAGATTCCAGTTCCTTGATAGTCTCAGCACTTATCATACCGCGATCAGCTACCAGACAAAATCGGCCTATGTGAAAGCGCTCCCTCAGCCTGTCAGCAATGGGAATCAAAGTTTTGACATCTGCGATGTTGCCAGGCCACATTTCACAACAAATGGGCCTGCCGCTGTCATCAATTACAGCACCAACAACCATTTGTTTAAGATCTGGTCGATGATCCTTGCTGTGACCACGTCTCCCCAGACTCTGGCCCCCATTACCTTCAAAATAGATGGATGTCGTGTCAAAAAAGACAAGATCAAGACCAGAAAAAAGATCCCTGTGACTGGCAAATATGTACTCCTCGATCTCATCCTTTATACAGCGGGGACTAAAAGGAAGAGCTTCTGTCTGATCCTTGAAAACTTCCCCCAAAAAGGCCATGGCCCGATAAAGGTGATGCAGCTGAAGGGATTCCACCCCTTCTATGGCATAATCACGCCTCCATCTTTCACAGGATCTGTCAGAACCAGAAGCAAACAGCCGAT
>CAZPBZ010000254.1:0-1122 GCA_964584765.1 uncultured Thermodesulfobacteriaceae bacterium | reverse complement strand
GACCCGTTGTTTGACTTTCCCCTGGACCTTTTTGTTTTCTACTATCTGGAGATATTGATATTTCCCTGATTTTTTGACACGTGCAAACATATGGAGCCTCCCTCATAAGGACACTCCTATAATAGGGCATATTTATCAGTAATACAATAAAAAAATATAGGTCTTACCTATATTTATTGGCACTACCCCTTTAGTCTTTTTGGCCAATTTCTACCAAAACATAGGGCCTGCAGAGCCATTTTTAAAATTAACTGTCAAAGATCAGTCAAACGCTGGCACAAGCTGACCGGTTTCTTACACGTCCCTGGCACCCCGCTTGACAACAACATCTGCGAACGGGCTTTGAAGAAGGCCATTTTGCATCGCAAGAATTCGCTATTCTTCAAGACCGAAAACGGCGCCGCCTCTGGCGATATGTTTCATAGCCTCATCCATACCTGCGAGTTATTAGGTGTGAATTCCCATGATTACCTTATGGCCCTGCTGAATCACTCAGCTCTGGTGCGAATCAAGCCTCAGGAATGGATGCTCTGGAATTATAAAGATATCATCTCGCACTTACCCAGTAGGCCACCGCCATAACATGGAAGGAAGGCGTCTTTTCTCGGGCTACACAGGCTTACCGGAAGGACACGGTACATCTTACGGTGTCGGCACCGGTCGATTTTTAGCAGTTGCCAACCTGTGAGCCTGTTTCAGGCTTCTCCAATACGGTTGAGACAAGCCCCTGCTCATAACTCGGGTCAGTTGCCATGCTCCAATATTACGTCCTGCCTGAATCGCTCGCCGTTCTTTCCAGGCTTGGGGTAGGCCCTTCAAGGCATCCACCTTTGACTTGAAGATAATGTCGGCCTTACCCCGGCATGAAAACCAGACAATGCTGATAAGGTTCAAGAGCAGGTGTTGAGGCAGATATAGCCAGAACATGCCCCCTGGCATGTTCTTGACAAAGGTCCAGACCAGATTGCGGTGGCCGTGGTAAATGGCAAAATCGCTATGTCTGCCCGTAATAGCAGATCCTACGTGGTGGACTACGGCATCAGGGACATAAAGGCAACGATACCCAGCCAGTCGTAGTCTAAAGGCCAGGTCCACGTCTTCAAAATAGCAGAAATACCGTCC
>CAZPBZ010000253.1:0-2739 GCA_964584765.1 uncultured Thermodesulfobacteriaceae bacterium | reverse complement strand
CTGTAGAATATTGATTGCCACAGTATTCGATTTGGCCCGGGAGGGTCAGTATGATCACTACAATGCATGTCTGCTTAAGAAGATCGAAAGCATAGTCTTTTCAAGTTCAAAATCATGCTGGCTCCGGCGATTGTTGTGCCATAGAGATAAAGTGGCTTTTGATATTTGTCTGAAAGAGAAATTAACTGAGACAGGGAATCATTTATTATTGTTGAGCCTGTCGCCAGGATGACGTCGCAGGTCTTAAAGAGTTCTTCTGTCATTTCTTTGCCATCCCAGATGGACACCCCATATTTTATTCTATTAATATTATCTATATCAAGGTCTGTTACGTTCAGATTTTCCGCAGATAATCTGGTGGAAAAATTATCTATTATTGCAGGCTGGAAGCCAACAATTCCGATCCTGACATCAGAGCTGTATTTATCGATGATTACTCTGACTATTTCCTTGGCACATAATTCAGGCTCCTTGTCCTTGCAGTGAATAGTGCCGTTAACTATACCCACGTATCGCATCAGTGCATTCAGCGTAGCGACGAAGAGCGCTCTTTCGCCGTTATCCGTTAATCTTAATTTGAGTATTTCCTTAAGTTTGCCCTTGAAAGACCTCGGGATGTCAGTGAAGGCCTGTCCCAAGGCTTTTTTGAAATCCGCCTGGATTAAAGACTCCTTGCCTTGAAGCAGCGGGAAATCCTTCCTTTCTGTATTGCCTATGGCTTCTTCAGGTGTCAGGATTCTCGCCGTGATATTCACTTTACTTTCCATGAGACCCTTTTCTGCAGCTATATCATTCAGCGCTTTTTTCAATTCTGCGTACATTTTCCTTTTGCCTTTCACTTAATGTCCACTATCAGTGTTTTTGAAAGATGAACGTCGAACATCGAACATCGAACGTCCAACGTCGAATGAAAAACGAATATCCAATACCGAACATTCAACGGCTATTTCTGTTTCTTCATCTTTTCCCATTCAATATTCGATGTTGGACGTTCGATGTTCGATGTTCATTAGTCCATCCGGTGCTTACTCAAGCATTATACCACGTAGATTGTGACTGTCTCGAAATTTAGGCATCTAAGAGCATAGGATCATCAGAACAGGCGTTGACACCTTTACTTCAGATGGTAGGTTGAGCCTGCCTTGTTCTGATAATAAACATGGGGTAGAAGGAGATTATGGATAAGAAAAAAATCTTAGTCCTAGGTTCTGGAGGACGCGAACACGCTCTTTGCTGGAAGCTGGCATCCAGTCCTAGAATTTCAAGAGTGTTCTGTGCGCCTGGAAATGCCGGCATAAGTCAACATGCCGTCTGTGTACCTTTAAAGGTCTCTGACATTAATGGCCTTGTATCATTTGTCAAAAAGGAGGGTATCGATATAACGTTAGTAGGCCCGGAAGACCCTCTGGCTGAAGGTCTGGTAGACAGATTCAACGAACAGCGACTTGCAGTATTCGGCCCCACCAAAGCGGCTGCTGAGATTGAGGCAAGTAAGGTATTTACAAAAGACTTGCTCACTAAAACAGGTATACGAACAGGGGCCTACAGGGTCTTTACCGAGCCGGATGCCGCCTTTGATTATATCAAGAACGTAGTTGGAGTGCCCATTGCAATAAAGGCAGACGGGCTGGCAGCCGGCAAGGGTGTGTTGATCGCCCATTCCCTGGCTGAGGCGGAGGAGGCAATAGATCTTATTCTTTGCAAAAAGGCCTTTGGTGAAGCGGGCAATCGTTTGATAGTAGAGGAATTTCTCACCGGGGAAGAAGCCTCCTTCATGGTTATAACCGATGGAACAACTGTCCTTCCCCTTGCCACTTCCCAGGACCATAAGCCCATATTTGATAATGACCAGGGGCCTAATACCGGTGGTATGGGCGCTTACTCCCCAGCCCCGGTGGTAAGCAGCGCCCTGTTTGACGATATCATGGATACGGTTATGAGGCCTACTGTGGAAGCCATGGCAATGGCAAAAAGGCCCTATCAGGGAGTGCTTTATGGCGGCCTTATAATTAAAGACGGTATGTTTCAGGTCTTGGAATTTAACTGCCGGTTCGGTGATCCTGAGGCCCAGCCGATCCTGATGCGACTTCGCACTGACCTGGTGGAGATATTTGAGGCAGCACTTGAAGGCAGGCTGAATGAAGTCAAACTTGAGTGGGATCCAAGGGCTGCTGTCTGCGTTGTCCTGGCCTCCGGAGGCTATCCTGGAAGCTATGAGACAGGCAAGGTCATCCACGGTCTTGAAAAAGTGGCTGAGATGCAAGACGTAATGGTTTTTCACGCAGGGACTGCCAAGGATGGAGACCGATTCGTCACATCCGGCGGAAGAGTCCTTGGGGTTACGGCACTTGGGAATACCGTTTCAGAGGCAATAGACCTTGCATATGAAGCAGTTGGACATATTTCCTGGGAGGGGATGCACTATAGAAGGGATATTGGTCAAAAGGCCCTCAGATATACGTCCAGTGCGACCAGCACGCCGGTTTCCCCGCATTCCCGCAGATCTGCCAAGGTAGGCATTGTCATGGGAAGCCTCAGTGACAAGAAGGTTATGGAAGCGGCCCGGGATATACTGAATGAGTTTGATGTCGCATGTGAGTTGATAGTTGCTTCAGCCCATCGCTCCCCGAAACTTACTGCATCATATGCCAGGGACGCGGAAACCAGAGGAATAAAGGTCTTGATTGCCGGCGCCGGAATGGCCGCACACCTGGCCGGCAGCCTGGCAGCCAATACGAT
>CAZPBZ010000252.1:0-2753 GCA_964584765.1 uncultured Thermodesulfobacteriaceae bacterium | reverse complement strand
AGGCTTGCATATCGTACCATGACCATGTCCTCCTCGTTTTGGGGTTTTGTTTGCTCGCAAGTCTACGTTGCCCCACGAGGAGGATGATTTCAATCAATTTCCGCTAAAAACCGTTTTTGGACAAGAGTGGATAAAAATATGAAATTTGTTGATTTAGGCAGGCAGTATCAAAGCTACAGGCAGGAAATAGACTCGGCCATCCACGAGATAATCAAAAAGAGCCAGTTCATACTTGGCAAACCGGTGGAGGATCTGGAGACAGCTCTCGCAGCTTATGTTGGGGTCAAACATGCGATAGGGGTCGGCTCAGGTACGGATGGGTTGCTCCTTGCCCTTATGGCCATGGATTTAAAGCCCGGAGAAGAGGTCATCACAACCCCCTTTACGTTTATAGCCACTGCGGAAGTCATAGCCCTTCTGAAGGCAAAGCCCATATTCGTGGATATAGACCCTAAAAGCCTCAATCTTGACACGGGCGAGATGCGGGACATCCTGGCCGCAAGGCATAAGGCCGGGGCCAAGGTAAGGGGCATCCTGCCTGTGAGCCTTTATGGTCAGTGCCCTGATATGGACGAAATCAATGAAATTGCGTCAGAGTTTGGCCTGTTTGTGATTGAGGATGCCTGCCAGTCCTTTGGGGCAAGATACAAGAACCGGCTGTCCTGCGGCCTCAACGACATGGGCATCACCTCTTTTTTCCCTTCAAAGCCCCTTGGAGCATATGGGGACGGGGGCATGGTCTTCACTGATGATCCGGAGAAGGCAGATATGATAAGGTGCCTCAGGGTCCATGGCCAGAGGGCCAGATACCAGCACGAAGAAATAGGGCTTAATGCCAGGCTGGATAGCATCCAGGCTGCAATAGTCCTGGCCAAATTCGCCCACTTTGATGAAGAAATTAAGGCCAGGCAGGAAGCTGCCGGCCGTTATTCAGAACTGATTAACCAAAAAATACCGGAAATACAGACTCCTGTAGTAATGCCGGACAGGACATGCGTGTATGCCCAGTACACAGTGAAAATCCCCGGAGGGTTGAGGGACCAGGTGACCACCTTTCTCAAACAGGAAGGCATTCCCTTTGCCATTCATTACCCTGTCCCGGTCCACCTTCAGCCCGCCTTTAAAGGCCTGGGACTTGGACCAGGCTCCTTTCCCCGTGCAGAAAGGGCTGCAAAGGAAGTGCTGTCCCTTCCCATGCACGCCTTTATCACACCAGAGGAACAAGAGATCGTCATACATGGCCTTGGGAGGACCATTGGAGTCACCTGGATGAAAAAATTGAAATGATGCCGGAAATGGGGTACTTTCAGCAAAATAAAAAATGTTAACCCATAGGAGACTCAATTCATGTCTCAAGGACCTGAAGCTTATATTGACAAATCCAGACAATTAAAAGATGAGGACACCTTCTGCTTTTCCTGCACGCCGGATAAGAGCTGTTTTACAAACTGCTGTTATGATTTAAGCCTGATTCTCATGCCTTATGACATATTCAGGCTCAAGAATCATTTTGGTATGAAGTCCGCGGAATTTCTAAAACGTTATACAAGCATATACGTCGGGCAGAATTCAGGGCTTCCGGTAGTGTCGCTCCAGATGGAAGCCCCCTATTTAAAATGCCCGTTTCTGGAAGAGGGAAAAGGATGTACGGTTTATAAAGACAGGCCTGGTGCATGCCGCACTTATCCCCTTGCCAGAATGGCCTGTCGAAGCCAGGAAAGAGAGGGAGTGGAGGAATTCTATTATATTGTGAGGGAGCCGGATTGTGAGGGATTCCAGGACGGAAAGGAATGGACCGTCAGGAGCTGGAAGGAAAATGAAGGCATTGAGCAATATAATGAAATGAATGATATCTTTGGGGAGATACTTCAGGCTAAGACAGTGTCAGGAATAGCGTATCTGAACGCGGATCAGATCGATATCTTTCACCTGAGATGCTATGATATTGATGGTTTCCGTGAACATTTCCTGGAGGGCCCTAACCTTGATCGCTACATGGAGTCTGAGGAGGTGATAGAGGCCATCTCCAATGACGAAGAGGCATTGCTCAAATATAGCATGCGCTTGGTTAAGAAAAAGCTATTCCAGGCTGGGTGTTCCATCTGTAGTTTGTGAGAGTTCAAAATCTTTACCCGCTGAGCCTCTGCTGTGTTTTCTTCCAGTGGTCTGCAGCCTTTATTTTGATACGATTTGATAGTCTGAAATCATGGAATGTGAAGCTACTGTAACTATATATAACAGGCTGGGGCTTCATGCCCGGCCAGCCTGTCGTTTTGCTCAGAAGGCAAGTGAATTTAATGCTGATGTATGGCTTGTGAAAGATGGGAAGAAAGTAGATGGGAAAAATATTCTTGAGGTCTTGACCCTTGCCTGCCCTCGTGGGAGCGTCCTGACAGTCAGGGCAGTTGGTTCGGATTCAAACCAGGCTGTGATAGATCTTAAGACCTTAGTAGAAAGTCGCTTTGGCGAATTGGATTAATCAAGATGTCAGAAGAAAAAGGTGATTCGGCAGTTTTAAAAGGAATAGGGGTTTCGCCCGGAGTGGTCATTGGTCCTGCTTTCCTATTGGATTACCACAAGGTTAAGATCTTAAAAAGGCAAATTGAAAAAGGAGAGGTTGACCAGGAGAAACAACGCTTTGAAAATGCTGTCTCTGAGGCGGAAAACCAGATAAAACAGTTGATTGCGGAGATCCCTGAGGAATTCAGAGAACATTCAGGGATTTTTGAAGCCTATTTGTTGATGCTCAAAGA
>CAZPBZ010000251.1:0-2765 GCA_964584765.1 uncultured Thermodesulfobacteriaceae bacterium | reverse complement strand
TATTGGCGCTGACTGCCTGAATAACAGGATCCAAATAGATTCTTTCCCGCTTCACGCCCAGTCTCTCCAGATCTGAAATGAGTCGGCCGGCGTTTTCCAAGGCCTGCTCCGCACTCTTGGGAATGCCCCGGTCATCAATGCAGAGGGCCACGATATCGCAATCCCTCATTTGGATTATCGGTGCCATAGCCTCGAAACGGGACTTCTCCATTGTGGTGGAGTTGAGCATGGGCGGATGTTCAACCTGATCCAGAACCGCCTTCAGGGTGTCCGGATTAGGGCTGTCCATACAGAGCCTGACCTGTGGTAAGGCCTTCTGTATGACCTCAATGAGCCACAACAGGTCATTTACCTCGGAATCTCTTCGGGATCCGGCGTTAACATCGATCAGATCGGCCCCGGAGTCTATCTGAGACCTCACGTCCGCCTGAATATATGCCGCGTCCCGGTTGGCCACGCATTCGTTTATCAGTTTGCGGCTCGTATTGATCCGTTCACCGACTATTATCATAAATTTTCTCCTTGACGCTCCACAAAGGCCATAGCCTGGATTTTCAAAAAGGGCAATCCATCATGGCTCCGTGGGTCTCAGTGTCATCCGGCATTCGGATTTAGATGATATGGTTCGAGCAAGCAGGCACGGGTGAAGGCCTTACTAAATTCCGGTGTGCCCGCTAATTCAAGATATTTTACTCGCGACAGCAAATCCCCGACCGCTTTCCGTTTGGCGGAAGACAACAGAAAAAGCTTGGCACCTATACCGGCCGCATTTCCCACCTGATGGAACCTGCTGAGGGGAAAGGAAGGCAGCATGCCTATGGCTATCGCATTGGAAATATCTATATAACTGCCAAAGGCACCGGCGATAATGACTTTATGGATTTCCTTTTCGGAAACGCCGGCTTGCCCCACAAGGATTTCCAGCGCGGCCTGAATGGCGGCCTTGCCCAGCTGGATCTCACGCACGTCCTTCTGGGTGATAGAGATCTCCGGGCGCCTCCGATCCTCATCTTTGGGAACAAGGATAAATTCTAAATGGCCATTTTTCTCGACCACACGGGAATGTGAACCTTTCTGCATTCGGCCGCCCTTGTCCAGGACGCCGGAAAGATAAAGCTGCGAGACAGCATCCAATATCCCGGACCCGCAAATACCGATGGGCTCCGCATCATCAATGGTCTTATAACCGACCTCCTCGCCCCACAGATATACTTTCTCGATGGCCCCCGGAGAGGCCCTTACACCATCTCTTATTTGATATCCTTCAAACGCCGGGCCGGAAGCGCAGGATGCGCTCGTTATCTTTTCCCGCGCTATCAGTGATATCTCCGTATTGGTGCCGATATCAAGAACGATTACGTTCTCACGAGCCCACTCTTCGGCCGTAGCCGTCAGGACGGCCACGTGATCGGCACCCACAAAGCCCGCAATGTTGGGGGGAAAATAAACCCGGGCTCCCGGAGCGAAATCCAGCCCTATGTCCCTGGCCTTGACGTTTAGATCCCCGCGCACGGCCGGCACAAAGGGAGATACGGCCAGCTGACGGACAGGCAGGCCCAGCATCATATGGTGCATGGCCGTGTTGCCGACAATGACGGCCTCCAGGATATCTCCGGGTTCAGCTCCTACTTCAGCGCATAGGTCCCCCGCCAACTTCATCAGCCCTTCTCTGACCAGATTCGCCATCAGGGTCCGTCCGCCTGACGATCGAATCGCAAAATTGATTCGCGTAATGATGTCCTCGCCTTTGCTGATCTGGGGATTCATGATCGCCTGGGAGGTCAGTCTCTCTCCTGTATCCAAAGCAATCAGGTACCCTGCTATTTTGGTTGAGCCCAGATCAACGGCCAGACCAAACGGGCGGGAACCAGGAGGGCTGACAGCGACCAGTTCCCGGTTTTGAATGTGTGCCGTTAAGTTCCAATTCCATTCCCGAAGCCGTGTAGAAAGGTCCCTCAAGACGCGGATATCCAAATGTATAGGGCCGAGAGCACTTATCTTTTCGAGCAGGTTCTCCGCATCTGCCACAGGTTTCGTTAATGAGGGCGGTTCAAGTTTGCAGGCAAAGGACTTAATCGGCGAGTCAAGAGGAACATCTACGTCCCGGCCCTCAACCTGGAGGCGTTGCTGCGTACCCACGGATTCCGGGGGTACATTCACCCTGCAATCCTTTTGTGGGTATGCCTGGCAGGCCAGCCGCCAGCCGCTCTCCAGCTCCTCTTCGGTAAAGGCCTTCTGCTCGGCAGGGGTTACTTCCGAAAACCTTCCTTCCATGACCCTTATCTTGCAGCCTTTACATTTTCCCATGCCACCGCAGAGGCTGACCAACTCAATACCCAGCCCACGCGCACAGTCCAGAAGGGTTTCCCCGGCAGGACACGGCCCCCGCCTGCCAATAGGCTGAAATTCTATCTGATGTTCGCCCATGTTTCTATCACCAATCGGCAGAGTACCCCGTGCCATAAGCCCGTGGGCATCTATTTATAAATGCCGTATTCTCTGGTGAAGTCGACCATGGCCTTGACATTTTCCGGTTTTGCCTTATCGAAAAACGCACCATTACCCATAATAAAACCACCGCCTTTACCACCAGTATCGATGAGTTTCTTGCAGTAGTCTTTCACGTCATCGGGTGTAGCCAATCCCAACATGGAGGAGGACACGTTGCCGATGAGGCAAGCATTCTTACCCAATGTTTCCTTGGCTTTCGCCATATCTGTCTGGTCAACCATCCACATCGTCTTGCCTTTCGGTATGTCTTGGAT
>CAZPBZ010000250.1:0-2792 GCA_964584765.1 uncultured Thermodesulfobacteriaceae bacterium | reverse complement strand
CAATAATACAATTTGTGCCGACTTTTGCCCCTTTAGGGACAGAGCCCCATTTCCCTATCAGGGTTATACCGGTAGAAAGGTGCTCGGGATAGAGACGATTTGCCACATCAATATTCCCCAGTCCGATGTTGGAGTCAGGGCCGATTGTGACCTCCTTGTCAGTCACAACTTTGTTCAAAAACGCTCCACTATCCACCCATGTATTATGCATAAGCACGGAATCAATTACCTTTGCCCCTGATTCCACTACTACTCCAGGTGAGAGAACCGACCCCTTCACTATCCCACGTATCACACAGCCTTTGGTAATGGCCGAATTCTTTACTTCAGCACCGGGTAAGATCCTTGCCGGTGGACGGTCAAATAGCAGGCCCTCATTTTCAACATTAGTGCATATGCTCCAGGTCTCAGGCTCCAAACCACTTTCCGGTCTGAGCAAGTCCATGTTGGCTTCCCAGTATGCAGGCACCGTTCCCACGTCCCGCCAGTATCCATGGAAAGTGTAAGCAAACAACTGTCCGTCCTCCATGGCCCTGGGCAGGATATGTTGGCCAAAGTCCATGTCCTTGGTAGCCCTCAGTGACTTGACCAGGTACTCGGTATCAAACACATAAATCCCCATTGAGGCCAGATTTGATCTGGCCTTTTCAGGCTTTTCCTCCCAATCGACAATCCGGCCCTTTTCATCCAGAATGCCAGTTCCGAATTGATCCGTCTGCTCCCAGGGAACAGTCATCATAGCCACTGTGACCTTAGCGCCTGAAATCCTGTGGTGCTTAACCATGTCCTTGTAATCCATGTAATAGACATGATCCCCTGAAAGTATTAAGACCTGTTTTGAGGGTTTGGCCTCTATAAAGTCCAGATTCTGCCGTATTGCATCTGCAGTGCCCTTATACCAGTCTGAATCTTTCTCCCCTGTATGTGGGGGCAGGATCTTGACTCCCCTGGTCCTGCCAACAAAATCCCAGGCAACGCCGGTCCCTATGTGCCCCATAAGAGAAAGAGGCTTGTATTGAGTCAGCACTGCCACATGATTAAGACCTGAATTCATGACATTTGAAAGGGCAAAGTCAATTATCCTGTAGATACCGCCAAATGGTACAGCCGGCTTGGCCCTGTGTCGCACCAGGACATTAAGCCTGCTTCCGACTCCTCCGGCCAGAATCACGGCCAAGGTATCCCGCATGTATTCCTCCTAATTATTACCTACCTGGGCTCGATATAGATCTCAACCCTCCGATTAAGCTGCCGGCCGTAAGGAGTGTCATTCCCGGCCTTGGGCCTGCTTTCCCCATAGCCAATAGCTGTCATCCTGTCCGGATAGACTACCTTTGAAGCAAGTAACTGTTTTACAGCTTCAGCCCTCCTCTGAGACAGATGTAGATTATACTCTTCAGGGCCCGTGCTGTCAGTATGTCCTTCAATACGGATCCTTGTATCAGGATACTGGGTAAATACCCTGGCCAGACGATCTATCTCAGAATAGGCTCCTGGTTGCACTACACTGGAATCCACATCAAAAAGAAAATCACTCTTGAGAGTTACAGACAAGATATCCCCCTGGCGTTGCACAGCAGCAGCTTCGGACGCCGCCACGGCCTGCCGGAGGGCCTGTTCCTGTTTATCCATATAATGACCGGCTCCCGCACCGGCCAGACCGCCTATTGCCGCCCCGATGGCAGCACCCTCAAGAGTTGCCTTGGTGTCATGGCCTATGGCCTGACCTGCGATTGCCCCGGCTGCAGCACCTCCGGCAGCACCGTAAACCCCGCCTTTCTGGGTCCGTGTCTGTGGTGCGGCACAGGCAGACAGCATCATCAAAACCAATCCGCAAACAGTCCAAAAACGAATGTTCATGATTACACCTCCTTTTCCACCAGCAAGGGCCCTGTCAGAAAACACAGGCTTCTCTAAAAGGGCCCCTGGACTTTAAACAGTTCTTAGCTTAACAGCCTTCTATCATTTTTCTGGCAGATTTGACTTTCAGACTGACCTCATCTCCTACAGAGGGCAAGAACTCCTTTTCTGCTTTGAGCAATACACAGAAACCGTCCTTTTCATTACGCCATATGATACTTCCTTCCTCCTTGACTAATGCCGAGGCCATATAATTTAGTGTAGTATCACTTTCAGTAAGGAATACAACCTTTGCCATGAATTTACCCATGCCCTTCACTTTCAGAATGATGCTCTGTTCAGGCTCAAGTTTCTTAGGCAAGGTCCCTTGTATCAAAACCAGATTGGAGATTTGGCCCTTTACTTCGCATGGCTCTTCTCCGCGGTCAGGCAGGAGATCCTTCAGCGCCTCACATATCTCCGTATCTTCTTTGACTACTGCCGCCACCTTACCTTTTTGGCTATCGGCATCACAGGTTGATGGCATGACATTCCATACAAAACACGCTATCAATAATAATAAAACAGGATGAAGCTTTTTCATAGCATAACCTCCTTATAAGGTATTGTGAGCCACCTGCAAGCAGTTTCGCAAGCGGCTCATATCAAAGAATATTACTTAGTGTGACAACCCTTACACTTCACCGGCCCGGTTGTTTTCTCGGCCCTGTGCATATTCTTGTGACATCCGAGGCAGGTTTCATGATAGTACTTTTTCAGATTCTGCGGACCTCCTGCAGCAGCTAACGCACCTGACAACCTGTCACAGACAAGCTCCCTGGAAATTTCATCCTGCGAGCTGATCCCGGGATGGCAGGCTGCACATGTGAAGTTGCCATCATATTGTACGGCAGTGAAAGAGGCGTTTCCCTTGAGATATTCCTGCGCATGAA
>CAZPBZ010000249.1:0-2802 GCA_964584765.1 uncultured Thermodesulfobacteriaceae bacterium | reverse complement strand
CTTAGAAAGGATAAAATCATTAAGGAGTTTGATCTATGTCAAAAAAAGGATCTGTAAAAACGTCTGAGGCAGAAATTGCTGTTCACTGGAAAGAGGAAGACTATTTCTATCCCTCTGCAAAATTTATTGCCCAGGCAAATCTGACAGACGAAAGTGTATATGACCGGTTCAGCCTTGACAACTTTCCTGAATGCTTCAAGGAATATGCTGATTTACTGGACTGGTACAAGTACTGGGATACGACCCTTGATACAAGCGATGCGCCCTGCTGGAAGTGGTTTGTCGGTGGGAAGATAAACGCCTGTTACAACTGTGTAGACAGGCATCTTGAGAAGAACAAGAACAAGACGGCAATTCACTGGGTCCCTGAACCTGAAAGTGAACGGATTCAGCATATCAGCTATCAGGAACTCTATGTAAGGGTCAACGAATTTGCCTCACTCCTTCGGGACTTTGCAGGTCTGAAGTCAGGAGACAGGGTAACGCTCCATCTGCCCATGGTGGCGGAACTTCCTATAACCATGCTTGCCTGTGCCAGGCTCGGGATTATCCACTCCGAGGTCTTCGGAGGTTTCAGCGGAAGCGCATGTGCAGACAGAATTGTAGATTCCAGAAGTAACGTGCTTATAACCATTGACGGCTATTACAGGAACGGCAAGCTCCTTGATCATAAAGCAAACGCCGACATAGCTGTTGAAAAGGCGGAAAAGGAGGGCCAGGCTGTTGATAATGTTCTGATATGGCAGCGTTATCCAGGGAAAAATTCAAGTCCGACGCCCATGGTCGATGGTCGTGATTATATTATTAATGATTTGCTCAAGAACTTTAGCGGTAAAAGAGTCGATCCGGTACCCATGCCTGCTGAAGCCCCCCTATTCCTGATGTACACGAGCGGCACTACGGGAAAACCCAAAGGATGCCAGCACAGCACAGGCGGCTATCTTGCCTATGTGACAGGCACATCAAAGTACATCCAGGATATCCACCCGGAGGACGTTTACTGGTGCATGGCTGATATCGGCTGGATTACGGGTCACTCATACATTGTCTACGGCCCATTGGCACTGTGCGCATCTTCTGTAATTTACGAAGGTGTACCCACCTATCCTGACCCAGGACGGGCGTGGAGGATAGCAGAAAAGCTTGATGTGAATATCTTCCACACTGCACCAACTGTCATACGGGCATTGAGAAAGGTCGGCCCTGACCAACCTGCAAAATACAACTATCACTTCAAGCTCATGACCACTGTAGGAGAGCCGATCGAACCCGAGGTGTGGAAATGGTACTATCATGTAATTGGAAAGGGTGAGGCCGTAATAGTCGATACATGGTGGCAGACTGAGAACGGTGGTTTTCTCTGCAGCACCGTACCTGCAATAAAGGCCATGAAGCCGAGCAGCGCAGGTCCGGGCGTGCCCGGTATTCATCCGATAATCTATGACGATGATGGGAACGTAGTTCCTGCCGGAGCAGGAAAGGCAGGCAATATATGCATACAGAATCCCTGGCCTGGTCAGTTCCAGACCATATGGGGAGACCGTGATAGATTTGTTTCTACTTATTTTAAAAGATACTGCAAAAACGAGAAGAGTAAGGACTGGCGTGACTGGCCATACCTTTCCGGCGATGCCGCTGTGCTGGCCAAGGACGGATACTTTCGTATCCTGGGCAGAATTGATGATGTGATCAATGTCTCCGGGCACCGGCTGGGGACCAAGGAACTCGAGTCTGCTTCTCTTGACGTCCCTGAAGTGGCAGAGGCGGCGGTTGTCCCTGTAGCTGACGAAATAAAGGGAATGGTCCCTGACCTGTATGTCTCTCTGAAGCCTGGATACGATCCCAGTCCGGAATTGGCTGCCAAGATTTCACAGAGTCTCTGTGACTCAATTGGTAAAATCGCAAGGCCGAGAAAGGTCTGGATCGTACCGGATATGCCAAAAACACGCTCCGGAAAGATCATGCGCAGGATACTGGCTGCCATATCCAATGACAAGGACGTGGGTGACACGACCACACTGGCAAACCCCGAAATTGTCACTGAAATCCATAAGATGTCAAAGGACATGATAGAAGAGCTGAAAGAGAGCAAAAAGGCGCTGATGAAGGAATGATCTATGGCTTATGGAGCAATCTTTCCATGGACACTAACCGCTCTCAGTATAATTGGGGCGATACTGAATATAAGAAAAAAACGTTCTGGTTTTGCAGTCTATACAGTAGCCAACATCGGCTGGATAATCGTGAATATCTATCACGGAATTTATGCACAGGCTGCTCTGTTTATAGTCTTTACCGTGCTTTCTATCTGGGGATGGATAGAATGGGGTCACAAGAAGTGGGGCAGATATGACGGCATCCTTTGAGACCTTTGAACACGGAGCTGACATAGGGATCAGGGGTAGAGGCAAGACACTGTCAGAGGCCTTTGAAAATGGGGCAAAGTCAATGTTTTCTCTCTTGGTGGAAGACCTTGATACAGTCATCCCTGAGAAATCAGTCATAATTTCCTGCGAGTCCTTTGATCTGGAGGGTCTGTTTGTTGCCTGGCTCAATTCCCTTTTGGCTGAATCTGACATACAAAGGCTGATATTCAGCGATTTCAAAGTGAAAATACAGGACCTTAGACTTACAGGAACAGCAATGGGAGAACCCTTTGATTTCTCAAGGCACCAGCGAGGGGTGGAAGTCAAGGGAGCAACTTTCACCGAACTCGCAGTCAAGCAAGATGGAGACTGGTGGATTGCACAGTGTGTTGTGGATGTATGAAAATAAACGTTGATGACAGTGGCTTTCGTTACC
>CAZPBZ010000248.1:0-2805 GCA_964584765.1 uncultured Thermodesulfobacteriaceae bacterium | reverse complement strand
AATTTCACTGCCAAAATACAAGATCAGCAAAGTATAAACTACTTTTGACTTGTCGTGAAGGATACCCATTATGTTTTTAAAAATTGGTGTGAGCATTCATATCTGTTTTCGCACCAGGAGCTGAATATAGAGATTAAAGATTACGATTTGATTAACTGTATATTAAAAAAGTAATGCCAGAGCAATATTTCTTTAATATAGGAATGAGGCATTTTGAGTATCCCGGTCATTATCACATGTGGGATCACCGGATAGCCACATGATGAGGAAAAGACTTGCCCTGGGCTCCGCGTTCGGCTTGATTATCTTTTCCGGAGCCCTGTGGGTTCTGTATCATGAACTTCAGGCCTATCATTTGGAGGATATCGCAGGCCATTTGCGCAGGCTACCTGCACAGCGCCTTTTCTCAGCCCTGGGGCTCACTATCCTGAACTATCTCATCATGACGGCATATGACAGCCTGGCTTTACGTTATATCCAACATCCGCTCTTTTACGGCAAAACCGCCCTGGCCTCCTTTATTGGCTATGCCTTCAGTAATAATATGGGATTTGGAATGCTCGCCGGCGGTTCGGTACGTTATCGTCTGTATTCGGTCTGGGGGCTCTCGGCACTGGAAATCACCAAAGTGGTCGGCTTTTGCTCTCTCACCCTATGGCTCGGCTTTTTCACCCTCGGGGGAGTGGTTTTCCTCCTGGAGCCGCTGGCGGTTCCCAAAGTGGTGCATCTTCCCTTTGCTTCGGTGTATCCCCTTGGAGTAATTTTCCTGGCGGTTGTAGCGGCATATCTTTTATGGAGTGCCTTGAGAAGAAGACCGCTCAGGATTCGAGAATGGGAGTTTCAACCTCCTTCCACCCATATCCTTCTCGCCCAGATCGCCGTCGCTGTGTTGGATTGGTCCCTGGCCGGCAGCGTCCTCTATTGCCTGCTGCCATCTGCTCCAAATCTGTCCTGGCCCGGATTTCTCGGCATTTATATGCTGGCCCAAACCGCAGGCATGATAAGCCAGGTCCCGGGGGGGCTCGGCATCTTCGAGGCCATGGTTTTGCTGCTCCTCTCTTCCACCATGCCGGCCTCAGAAGTCTTTGGTGCACTCATAGTATATAGGGGGATTTACTACATTCTTCCCCTGTGCCTGGCCGTGGTCCTGCTCGGAACTCAAGAGATCGTCCGGCAGCAGGAGAGATTTCACCGGCTGGCCAAAATTCTTGGCCGGGTAAGCGCCGCGGTGGTATCTGATCTGCTGGCCCTTGCCACTTTTGTGGGTGGTGCTATTCTCCTCTTCTCCGGGGCGACTCCTGCCGTGGGTCCACGTCTGGAGTGGCTCACGGATTTCCTCCCTTTGGTGGTTCTGGAAATCTCCCACTTTCTCGGCAGCCTGGCCGGCATGGGACTGCTGCTTCTGGCTCGCGGCCTGCAACGCAGACTTGACGCTGCTTATATGCTTACCATTGTCCTGCTTGTCTCTGGAATCATCTTTTCCTTGCTCAAGGGACTGGACTATGAAGAGGCGATTGTCTTGTCGGTCGTGCTCGCCGCCCTTCTTCTCTGTAGAGGCCATTTTTACAGGAAGGCCTCGTTTTTTAGTCAGCCTTTCGGTCCTATCTGGATTACTGCCATTGTCATTGTGCTACTCTGTTCAGTGTGGCTGGGAATTTTTTCTTACAAGCATGTGGAATATTCCAGAGAACTCTGGTGGCGCTTCACCTTTACAGATAATGCCCCACGTTTTCTGCGAAGCATGGTGGGGATTTCCGGTGCCGCTTTATTTTTCGCCGTGGCGAGACTGCTCCGCCCGACTCCGCCGGAACCCAGGCTTCCAGGACAGGAGGATATAGAGAGGGCCGGCGCTATCGTCCAGCAATCAACCCTGACCTATTCCAATCTTGCCCTGCTGGGTGACAAATTTTTTCTTTTCAACCAAAAAGGAAATGCCTTTATCATGTATGGTATTGAAGGTCGAAGCTGGATTGCCATGGGAGACCCCGTGGGTCCGGAGGAGGAATGGGCCGGGCTCTTTTGGCGGTTTCTTGAGATCTGTGACCGGTACGATGGCTGGGCCGTTTTTTATGAGGTTGGACGGGCCCATCTCCACTTCTATCTCGATTTGGGGCTCACCTTGTTGAAACTCGGGGAGGAGGCCCGCGTCCCCCTGGATACGTTCTCTCTTGAGGGGCATGGACGCAAGGGGCTACGCCATACCAACATAAAATTTGAAAAGAGAGGTTACTCTTTTGAGGTGATTGCACCGGAGAGCGTTGCTGTGCTTTTGCCGGAGCTGAAGGTCATATCTGATGCGTGGCTGGCGGAGAAAAATGCCCGGGAGAAAAAATTTTCTCTGGGTTTTTTTGAGGAGCAGTACTTGCAGAGGTTTCCTGTGGGAATCGTCCGCCGGAACGGGAAAATCATTGCTTTCGCCAACATTTGGCAAGGAGCCGGCAAGGAGGAGATTTCCATTGACCTGATGCGCTACCTCCCTGAGATAAATTATGGTATCATGGATTATCTTATAATTCAGCTCATGCTTTGGGGCAAGCAAGAGGGCTACCGCTGGTTCAACCTGGGAATGGGCCCTCTGTCAGGGCTCAATGAACATGCGCTCGCACCGGTCTGGAATCGGCTCGGAGCCTTTATTTTTCACCACTCTGAGCACTTTTACAACTTCCAGGGCCTGCGGCGATATAAGGAAAAGTTTCAACCCGAATGGGAGTCCAAGTACATGGCCTCTCCTGGCGGTGTCGCCTTACCTCGCATTTGTGCGAACATTGCCTCCCTGATCTCTGGGGGGTTCAGGGGAGTTATCTC
>CAZPBZ010000247.1:0-2812 GCA_964584765.1 uncultured Thermodesulfobacteriaceae bacterium | reverse complement strand
ACTTGATGTCTCTTTAACTACAACCTCAACAAGTTCTACCTCATCCTCTTTAAACAACCCCAGTGTGGAGCCGTCATCCAGCTCATGGTCGGCTTTGTCTTCTTTATCAATATCTCCATACAGGCTTTGCCCTCCCCCATACTCTCCACGACATACCAGGCCGGCTTTTTTTGTCCTTTGAGAAACAGGGTTCTTGATATTTTCCTCCCAACAGGTTGGGTGATCTTCCATTAAATAGTGCAAATCACAGCTCTCTTCTTCCCTCATCAATTCCTCCTTTTTTACAAAGGTGGCATCAAAATAGACATTATAAGTCTGCAGTTCCTGAAGATACTCACCTGAGCTGTAGTATCTGCCTCAAGAGATCTTCATTATCCACTACCTCTGCAGGGGCTTTGATCTGTTCCAGGACATTCCATCTCAAGACCTTATTGCGACGACCCTCACAATATCTTTTCAGGTCTGAAAGCATCTCTTCTTCCATATCCTCAAATGGGGCAAAATCTGCAGAAAGTCGCATGGCCAAAGCCCTCAATTCAGGTACAGGCTCAAGCTGATCATACAAATCAGAAAGATTGAGATTCCCTGACATACTGTAGAGATGCGACATTGCCATCCAAAGACCCCTCAAAGAAGGGACCTCAATCCACAGATCCAGGCCAGCGTCCAAAAAAGCCTCCATATACTTAGGACGCCCGAGCAGAAAACTTATCAGCTTGGCCTCCGCCCTATTTTCAGGACCCTTGCGGATTTTGGCCTCAGCAGACAGTTCATAACGCTTTCTAATATTGGGAACCACGGTACTGGAATTGCCGACATTCAGACGTTCCCAAAGGCTTTTCTCTCTCACTCCCAATTTCTGAGCCACATGTCCTACCAGAAGCGATTTTCTGACTGGATCACTGACAGGCTGAAGGATCGACAGCACATCTTCTGTTGTTCTGAACCTACCTTCAGGGTTTTTTCCATAGGATGCCAGGCCTTGCTGAATAGCAAAATCAAGGCCGGTACCGGCTGTATCTACCAGGGCCTCCCAGACCTCCTTGCCCTCACGTCTGACAAAGCTATCCGGGTCATCTTCAGCAGGAAGAACAAGCACCTTGACCCTGAGATTCAGTTTGTAAAAAAACGGAAGCGCCCTGAGGGCAGCCTTGACCCCTGCGGCATCGCCGTCAAAAACCAGAATCCAGTCCTTGCAAAGTCCTCTTAATTGCTTGACATGGTCTTCAGTCAAGGCCGTGCCGAGTGTTGCAACAACCTGATCTATATCGGACTGAGCCAAGGCCAGGAGATCCATGTATCCTTCAACCACATAGCCTCTGCCGGCCCGTCCGATTGCCTCTTTGTTTTGAGACAGACCGTAAAGGACCCTGCTTTTATTGTAGACAGGAGTTTCAGGAGAATTCAGGTACTTGGGATGGCCATCTTTCAGGATACGACCGCCCAAAGCCACTACCTTCCCGGACCTGTCAAGGATAGGAAAGATAATCCTTCCGCGAAAACGGTCATAGTATCCCTTCCCGCTCTCCCTGGAGACAAGCAGACCCGCCTTTTCTGCCTTATCGAGTGACAACCCTTCAGTCTTTAAATGATTTATAAGACCATCCCACAGGTCATTGGCCCAGCCCAGCCGAAACCTGGAAATGATATCTGATTTCAGGCCACGTCTTTCAAGATATGCCCGTGCATCACTGGCCCCGGATGAATGAAGGAGGTTTTTGTGATAAAACCCTGCTGCCGCCAGATTGAGACTGACTAATTCTTCCTTCTCCGTATGACGCTTTTGATCCTGGGATGATCTCGGTCTTTCAGGAATGATTATACCGTAACGGCCGGCCATGGCCTTTACTGCTTCCACAAAGCTCATGCCCTGCATCTTCATGAGGAATTTGAAGACGTCTCCGCCTTCGCCGCACCCGAAACAGTGAAAAATCTGTTTTTCTTCGCTAACTGAAAAGGAGGGATCTTTATCCGGATGGAAGGGACAGAGGCCGATCCAGTTTCGGCCGCTCTTTTTCAGCGGCACAAATTCTCCGACGACCTGCCGGATATTTGCAGATTCAAGTACGTTTCTAAGGACGTCTTCAGGAATATATGAACTCACGCCATACGCCCTTTAACTCAACATACCTAAAGGAGATGATACATGAAGGATCAAGGATTCCCCTCTCCAAAAATCCGACCGCAAAGTCATGGAAACCACCACTTTGTTGGACGGTCATATTAACAAGGCAGGGCAGTCTGTCAATAGGGGTTCACAGGTTCAGGGTTCACCGTTCAGAACTCATGAATCAACGGTTCAGATTTTCGGTAAACCCTGAACCTCTGAACCCTTGAACGGTTGCTACAAAGGTCGGCAAGAGCTGTCTGGAAATCCCTGGGAAGACAGGTAAGGCGGCCGGATTTATCCGTTGCTGCGTGAATGGTATAGCCCCTAACCAGCAAGCGCTGGTCATCGAATCGGTGTATTAGATAATGAAAACGAATGGAGAACTTAGAAAGATTTTCCAGTGAAGTTGATATCTCAAGCAGATCGTCATAATGGGCTGGAGCCTTGTAACGGCAGTAGGCCTCGCTCACGGGGAGTGTAAGCCCTTCATGCTCAAGATCCCGATAAGATATCTTGAGCATGGACCGCAAAAACTCAGTGCGCCCCATCTCAAAGATTCTCAGATAATTCCCATAGTACACCACGCCGCCCGTATCGGTATCACCGTAAATCACTCTATAGGAGAGGCGGTGTATTGGTTCCTTGAGTTCAATTGGGCCGGGCGATTCTTTGTTCACTTGCCTTTTTTTTCGGATTGAGTTC
>CAZPBZ010000246.1:0-2820 GCA_964584765.1 uncultured Thermodesulfobacteriaceae bacterium | reverse complement strand
AGCGATGTGAAAGTATTCGTTCAGCCGCACTTCTCGGCAATTTTTAATGACAAACCGGTATCGCTGGTCGGCAAGACCAAACCTTTTGCCGATTCCCTGGAAACCGTCTTTGATATTGAGCTGAAGGGAATCGACCTCCCCTATTACTTTGCATACATTCCGTATAAGACAAATCTGCAAATTCCCTCAGGTTCCCTGGATGTCACTGTCAGTTTGTCCTATATCCAGTTCAAGGACAAGGCGCCAGAGCTTTCATCCTCAGGAGATCTGGCGCTCAAAGACCTGGAGATAGTCGATACGTCGAACCATCCCCTGCTGAAACTGGCATTATTTCATGCCACCTGGTTAAGGTCCCGTCTTCTGGCCAAAGATATTCATCTGACAAAAGTTGAGTTTAAATCACCTGAAATCAACATCACCCGTGACAAAGCCGGAATGCTCAACATTTACTCTCTATTTCCGGCTACAGAAACTGAAAAAACCGCCTCCGAGTCCGAGGAAACTAAGCCTCTCACCCTGGCCATCGACGAAATCCGCCTGGATGGTAGTCGGGTGTCTTTATCGGATTTTTTGCAAATCCAAGGTGCACACGCCCCTGAGCAGACTGATATCTTAAAGCTGCCGGCACTCTCTATCACGGATACATCCGTTGATACTGCACGAAAGGAATTGTCAGTAGGAGAAATTTCAGGCGAACAGGGTTTCCTGCTGATCCGCAGGCTGAAAAACAGAGATCTGAATATTCAAGCCATTGCCGGTTCCATGGACCCCGCAGAAAAGCCTTCCGCCGCCACTGAAAATGAGCAGCCATGGCTCACCACTGTCACGAAATTATCCTTTAAGAATTTCACTATCCAGGGAGAAAACCTGGCGTCCGACCAGGACGGTAACCTGACACTGGGTGAAATCAATCTCGAAGGCCGGGACATCTCCACCAAGACCAACGCACGGGGAAAAATTGATTTGTCCTGCGAATTGAATAAAACCGCTGCCATCGGAACCCGGGGTGAATTCTGCATCAATCCGGTTGTTGCTGATCTGCAACTGGAAATCAGTGATCTGAACCTGGCATGGTTCCAGCCTTTTCTTGCCGGCACCCTTGAGATAATTGTCTCCGATGGCAAGTTCTCCACCACCGGGGCGCTCTCTCTGTCTCAGGCTGAAGAACAGGGCCTTCAGGCAAAATACCGGGGCAGTGCTGCTGTGACCGATTTTGCCACAAAGGACAATACTCAGGCCGATGATTTAGTAAAATGGAAACAGCTCCTGGTAAACGGGATCGATGTAGGGATTTCGCCCATCTATGTTAACATAGATGAGATTGCTCTTGCAAACCTTGACAGCCGGATCATCGTTAATGCAGACGGTTCCCTGAATCTGCAAAACATCGTCACTGCCGGCACGAAGACATCCCCTGAAGCTCCGGAATCGCCAGACGCTCAAACCAAACCGGCTCTGGAGACTACCGAACCGAAAGACACAGCCACCGTGCCGGTCAATATAGGCAAGATCATCTGCAAGGACGGCAAAATCAATTTTTCTGACCGTTCCGTCTCCCCTAGCTATTCTGCAAACCTGGTGGACATTCAAGGCTCTGTGAGTGGCCTTATATCCGAAGAGACCCAGCGGGCCAATGTAAGCTTCAAGGGCAAACTCGACAGCTATGCCCCGCTTGAAATCACAGGCACTATTAATCCGCTCGTAGAAGACCTCTTCGTTGACCTGAAGGTCCAGTTCAAAAACATTGATCTGAGCCCAGCCAGCCCGTATTCCGGTAAATACGTCGGTTACAAAATCCAGAAGGGAAAACTCTCCCTGGACCTCAGCTATCTTATTGACCAGAAAAAACTGGATTCGACCAACGACATTTATATTGATCAGTTCGACTTTGGTGAGACCGTCGAGAGTCCGGATTCCCTGAATCTGCCGGTTAAGCTGGCGGTTTCCCTGCTGAAAGACAGAAGCGGCGAAATCCTTCTTCGTCTGCCTGTGACCGGCCGCATCGATGACCCGAAATTCAGCGTAGGCGGAATTATCCTGAAAATGATCAAGAACATCCTGGTCAAGGCAGCCACATCTCCGTTCTCATTGATAAGTGCGATGTTAGGCAGCGATGAAGATTTAAGTCATTTTGAATTTGATGCCGGAAGTGCTGAGTTGACAGACGCGGACAAGGCAAAACTGGATACGCTGGTAAAGGCCCTTTATGAACGTCCTGGCCTGCAATTGGAAGTTACCGGGTTTGCGGATATTGAAAAGGACAGGCAGGGGCTGATTACATACAGGTTTGAAAAACAGATCAAGGCCCAGAAACTCAAAAAGATGAAGAAAAAAGATACCGCCGCTGTTTCGGTGGACTCGGTGATAATCACACCTGAAGAGTATGAGAAATATCTGAAAATGGCCTATAAGGCCGGGGAATTCAAAAAGCCCAAGAATATCCTGGGGATCACCAAGAACATCCCGGTACCTGAAATGGAGGCGCTGATTCTGGAAAACATCCAGGTCACAGACGACGATCTGCGGTCCCTGGCGAATGAACGAGCACAAGTAGTGAAAAACTATATATTAGGCCAGGGAGAAGTGGAACCTAAGAGACTGTTCCTGATCGAACCTCAAGCGCTTACGCCGGAAAAGATTGAGAATGTAAAAGACAGTCGTGTGGACCTGAGCTTCAAGTAAAGGTTCAGCAAGGTTACCTTATTAACTCCATGGCCTTCCGATAAAGTCTTATATATTTCTCCCTTACTTTATCCCAGGTATATTTCTCGTATATATTATGCACTGCGTTTACTTGCATCTCCTTTATGGTATCAGGTG
>CAZPBZ010000245.1:0-2829 GCA_964584765.1 uncultured Thermodesulfobacteriaceae bacterium | reverse complement strand
ATTTGATTGCTACTATTCCGCAAAAATTATGCCATTTGAAAAAGACGTCGATCTCACGAAAACCGATTTTTTTGAGCATCTCACGATTTTCAAGGAGTTTATAAGGGATGAGGACATTTTCAAGTGCTTCGCGTTTCTGAGTGATTTCCAGATTGCTGTAGCCCCGTCTTTTTTTCATCGCATAGTAGTATTTTATGAAAAGCCGGTTCAACAGAGGGGATTCACCAAGGACTTTTTCAACTAATATCAGACATCCGTCTCTGTTCATACCCCGATATATGGACTTGACTAAGACGTTTCGATATAGGGGACGCACAAATTGCAGAGTAAGGATCATCACTACTACTGAGGCGTTTAGGATTGTTATCCCTTGATTTAAATCCACTTTTTGCAGTTCAAAATTTTTAGTTACCCCATGTTCATTAAATTTTTCTTTACACCTTTTAAGCATTTCATCTGAATTATCAATGCCAATCAGTTTGACATCTTTTTTGACCTGTGAAGCTATATTCACCAAAGTTGTTCCAGTGGAACATCCAAGGTCGTAAATGTTGCTGCCATCAACGGCAAAGTCATTTACCATTTCGGTGATCATCCGCTGGATCTCTATGTAAAACGGGACAGATCGGTCCAGCATATCGTCAAAAACAGAAGTTACTTCTTCTCCGAAGAAAAAATCGCTTACAAGCCCTTTTTTTTCACTAAAGATCTCATCTCTTGATTTTCCATTGAGTGTATTATTTTCCATCCCACTCGCTCCTTGATATCCCTCAAAACTCAACAGGGTTTTCATAGTACTGTCCAAGCGGATTTATTCTCTTTTTTCATCCTTCAGAAGGCGACCTTCAATGACTTATTCCTGCTTGGGCCCTTACAAAAAGGCACCCGATTATAGCCAGCTATTATTAAAGAAATATTGCCCTAACATTACTCTTTTTTAATATACAGTTAATCAAATCGTAATTTCTGACCTATATATTCAGCTCCTGGTGCGAAAACAGATATGAATGCTCATCCCAATTTTTAAAAACATAATGCATATTGTTTCAGGCATACTTTTATGGATAACTCTAATGTATCCAGTTCCAATCTTGTCTTTTGGACAGCCGCCTGTCTCCTCCTATTTTGGGCCGTCGGCTATAGAGGTCTTTGGGGTCCTGAGGGACGCTGGGCCGAGATTGTAAGGGAGATGTCTCTCAAGGGGGATTTTTTTCACCCCACCATTAACGGAGAGTCTTATTTTGACAAGCCACTACTTACTTACTGGGGCATTGCCATGGTAACTGCTGCTACCGGCAGACTTGATGAGTGGGCGGTAAGGCTTCCAGGCGCGATATCAGGTCTCTTGAGCCTTTGGGCAACCATCTACATGGGCCGAAGGCTCTGGACAGAGGAAGTGGGCCGAACTGCGGGCTGGATACTGCTCACCACATATGGCTTCCTCTTCTGGTCCAGGACCGGTGCAGCTGACATAGAAAATATAGCAGCCATCACCCTTGCCGTTTCCTGGTATTGGGCCATGCGGGAAAAACCAGGCTTCTGGTCGTATCTTGGCTTCTACCTGATCTGTTTTACAGGGGCCCATTTCAAAGGGCTCACGGCCATAGTCATACCCATGCTTGCCATATTGCCTGATGCAATAAGAAAGCGCCGCTGGCTGAACTACCTGGATATTTCTCACTTAATGGCCATAGCAATTGGCGTGACCATCTATTTGATTCCCTTCATAATAGCTAGCAAGACAGCCTCCGGATATCAGGAAAGCGGACTTGCAATGGTGTTCCAGGAAAATATCCAACGCTACTTCAGACCTTTTGATCACAAAGAACCACCCTATGTCTATTTTTATTACCTGCCGCTTCTCTTTCTGCCCTGGACCCCGATTATGCTGACGGCCCTTTTCAGCATGGTAAAATCTTATAGAAAATTGGATACCAGGACAAAATGGCTCTTGGAGGCTGCATTTCTTATTATTTTATTCTATACTGTGTCAGGCTCAAGACGGAACTATTACATCCTTCCGGTCTTCCCTTTTTGCGCACTTTTATCGTCGGTATTTTTAACCAGCCCCGGGGAAGAGGTCTGGAAACAAATCGGTCTCGGCCTTCAAGGTGGATTAATTCTGCTGGTAGCTGTTGCTGAGACAGTGAGTCCTGTCCTATGGCCTCTCATTGAAGACAAAACGGGTTTTGTACCTCCTGCGGGCTTTAAGACAGCCACTCTGTTAATAGGCATTCTGGGCTTGACACCCTGGGTCGTCAGGCGCTTTGCACCTGATTTTATGAGTAAAATTACCGGAACCGGCATAAAGACGGCACCTGTAGCAAGTGCCATAGTCATTCTCATTGGGGGATTTTTCTGCTGGCAGCAAAATACCCTTGAGGCATATCGTGCCCAAAAACCATTTCTAATGGAGCTAAAGGCTCAGGTAGCTGGAATTCCGCCGGGATCAATAGCAATTTACAGGAAGAATATGGCAGACGTGGTCTTCTATTTGGACCCGCCCGGTCCTGTAAAGATTCTCAAGGACAACGATGCCGTTGCGGATTTCTTTGGTAAGGGGGAGGAGACGAAGGTTTTGATTGCCCGCAGAAAGGACCTGAACAGACTGCTTCCCGCTATGCCAAGGGACCTTGGGGATCACCCGACCTTATGCACAAAGACATATTCCTGGCAGCACAAAGAGTCCGCACAGCTTTTAGCCTGGAAGATGGTGGGCAGAAAAGAGTAACCGTAATTCCATTAAATTCCAGGGACGACGAAAGAATCATTGAGGGACATCGAGGAGGTGGCCCTTTGTGGAGGTAACTGCGGTTATCGATTCGAAAA
>CAZPBZ010000244.1:1746-2830 GCA_964584765.1 uncultured Thermodesulfobacteriaceae bacterium | reverse complement strand
AAAAAGAAGCGGTCCCTTGGAATATCAGGAAGCAGTCCTATGGTGACAGCCTGGTCAAGATCCAGATAGCTTCCAAAATTGCCCGCCAGTATCACCCGTTCCAGATCTTCAAATCCCATACCCACTGATTCCAGTAATGTATAATAGCCGGCAAACATGGCACCTTTGGCCCGGATAAGATTCTCAATATCTGCCTCTGTGAATACAATATCCTGACCTATGGAAGTAGATTCCGCCTCTATTAATACATATTCCCAGCCATCCCTGCCAAGGCGGACCCTCTTTGTCCCCAGGTCGTTATAAAACTTTCCCTGCTGATCCAGCACACCTGCCATGAAAAGGCCTGCGAGCAGGCTGATTATACCTGATCCACATATTCCCTTGGCCTTTCTGCCCCCAATGGTCAGGACCATAGGTTCAAATGTCTGGGGGTGTATGTGCACCACCTCAACTGCCCCTGTGGTAGCGCGCATGCCGTGCTTTATCCCGCCCCCCTCAAAGGCAGGACCTGCTGAGCAGGCTGCACAGGCCATCCAGTCCTGATTCCCAAGGACGATCTCTCCATTTGTTCCTATATCTATAAAGAGCGTAAGCTCCGGATGGTGGTTAAGCCCCACGCCTACCACTCCGGCCACGATATCCGCACCAACGTAACTGGCAACACAAGGACCTAAAAACATGCGCACATGCTCCGGAACATTTATGCCTGACTCTATGGCTCTTACCGGAGGGAACTGGGTGGCCACAGGAGTATAGGGTTGGGTCCTCAGGAAACGCGTATCAAGTCCGAGAAGGAGGTGAATCATTACGGTATTTGCAGCTATGGTAATGAAACTCAAGGCCTCCTTCTCCCGGCCCGTATCTGAAAAAAGTTCCTCTATAAGCCCATTAAGACATTCAATTATCTTTTTTTGCAGCGTCTTAAGGCCTTCTTCCTTTTTTGCAAACTCCATACGGGAAATGATGTCTTCCCCATAACTGATCTGCGGATTGTAATTGGATGCCTCTCCAAGGACCTCTCCGTTTCTAAGATCCACTAACTGAGCTGACACGGTGGTAGTCCCTATATCCACGGCCACAGCCA
>CAZPBZ010000244.1:0-1646 GCA_964584765.1 uncultured Thermodesulfobacteriaceae bacterium | reverse complement strand
GCACTGCAGGATGCAGCTTCCAACTCGTGACTTCACCTTGAGCTTTGATCCACAATGCAGCCTTTCTGGCCGTCGGTCGTCTGAGAACTTTTCGGTCCATCTCAGACTCAACTGGTACACGGACCACCACGTCTGAGACCGGAAAGGTGGCACAGGCCTTCCATCCCCCTTCCGGCAATGCCTCTCCCTGGACCTGACCTCGTTCCAGGAGAATGCGGCACTTATTACATACCCCTGCCCCACCGCATGAGGAGTTAATATGTACTCCGGCCCTCATAGCTGCCCTTAGCAGATTTTCATCCTGATCCGCGATTACAGTCACATTGGCCGGCAAAAAGGTTATATTAGGCATAATCAAACATCCTATTCCCTCACAATATTATCGGTTCTTTGATATTATTGACAGAATTGTATTACGTCCAGCAAATTCGGGTTTGTTTTTGGACAATGAATTAGTTCGCTACAATTAATTTGCCTCTTTCTTGCAAGAGCTTCTATAACCATGATAGCATGGTAATACTATAAATTAAGGAGGTCTGTGGGTATGAAAATCCTTGTAACCGGCGGGGCGGGTTTTATAGGTTCAAATGTGGCAAGTGCATACATAGAGGCAGGTCATGAAGTTGTAGTTGTAGACAACCTGTATACAGGAAAACGAGAAAACCTGCATCCCGAGGCAAAATTCTATTTAATGGACATCAGGGCCCCGGAGATACACAAACTACTGGAATATGAAAAGCCCGAGGTAATAAATCACCACGCAGCCCAAATCTCTGTCCCTGCTTCTGTGGAAGACCCTGGATTTGACGCCTCAGTAAATATCGAGGGTTTCATCAACCTGCTGGAAGGTGCCAGGAGGACCGGGACACGCAAGGTCATATTCATATCCTCTGGCGGAGCCATCTATGGAGAGGCTGAAGAGTACCCCACCTCTGAAAACTATCCTCCGCAACCCCTATCCCCTTATGCCATAGCAAAGGCAGTTTCAGAAAACTACCTTCACTTTTACGAACACCAGTACGGATTGAACTATACTGTTCTACGATATTCCAACATCTATGGCCCGCGCCAGATACCTAATGGTGAGGCAGGGGTAGTGGCCATTTTCATGGACAGATTCCTTGAAAATAAGCCGAGCACGCTCTACCATTTTCCCTCTGAACCCGAGGGCATGATCAGGGACTACTGCTATGTGGGAGATATCGTGGAGGCAAATCTTCTTGCCCTTGAGGCGGGAAACAAAAAGGCCGTAAACATTGGTACAGGGAAAGAAACCAGGACCCAGGCCCTCTTTGAGACCATATTTGATGTGATTTCAAAAAAACATCCTCTGGACAACTCTCTCAGGACACCAAACAGGACCTCTGCAAGGCCGGGAGATCTCAAAAAGAGCTGCCTGAAAATAGATCTGGCTGAGGAGATGCTGGGCTGGAAGCCCAAAACAGTTCTTTCTGAAGGGATTGAACGGACATTGGACTGGAGAATAGGCCAGTAAAATGAAAGAATGGGTTGTCTGTGTGAGTCTGTGTGAGTCTGTGTGAGTCTGTATGGGTCTGTATGGGTCTGTATGGGTCTGTATGGGTCTGTGGCTAAAAATTCAGTGATTGGGTATTTTTTGCAAACATGAAACAGTCAGTGTCAACTTT
>CAZPBZ010000243.1:0-2843 GCA_964584765.1 uncultured Thermodesulfobacteriaceae bacterium | reverse complement strand
TATCTCAGAGGATGTGATAAGCGATTACTTTTCTGTTTCCGGCGACCACTGGGTCAGGAATCCCTATGAAGTCAGGACCCTTAGGGAAGTTAGTTCATGGGAATACCCGGGCGAGGCCTTTGCACATCTTGTCCGTTATGGAAAAAACATAACGCAGAAACAAAGCGGCCGGGACAGCCGGAAATTTTACAGGATTTGCCTCCATGATCACAATATCCTGGATCAGACATCCGGTGGGAAGAGAGAGAGACTGTTTCCTTTTCTAATATATGTGATTACTCATGAATTTGTTCACATAATGAGATTCAGCCGTTATTTTTGTCATCCTGAATTTGATGACCATAATGAGGAAGAACAGAAGGTCCATCTGGCAACCCAGGACATATTGACACCTGTAAAAGTCAGAGGTCTGGATGCAGTCCTTGATCGATTTCTTCCGCATTCACAGTTGAATAAAAAATGAATGTCGATTATATTCCCAATCTGATGCCTTGGCTTAAGCACATCTGGAAATAACTTTGAGTAAGCAGGGCATCTGAGCAGAATTATTGGAGGTTAGTTTATGCCTATTTATGAGTATGAGTGCGGATCTTGTGGAGAAGTTATAGAGAAATGGCAGAAGTTTTCTGATGCACCACTTAGTACATGCGAATCCTGTGGCGGCAATCTGCACAAGCTGATTTCCCATTCCTCCTTTCACTTGAAGGGTAGCGGCTGGTATGTAACCGATTATGCCGGGAAAAAGAGCGGAATTTCGGATTCAGAAAAGTCTGAGTCAAGCACTGACAAAAAAAGCAAAAAGGATACCAGTTCTTCTTCCGACTCTCCATCCAGCAGTTCCTCCGATACTACTCCCTAATCAATCTTTATAAGGATATATAAGGTGGCGGCCCTGGAGGCTGCCACCTTTTTTGCTAAATCGTCACAATGGTTATATAATTACATTTTGAAGGATTGAAGGTATTATATTTATTTAGAATTTGGTCATCTCATCACGTTTTTTTGTCATGGTTCTGTTATTATTGACCGAATATAAGAAGAGGTAGGCATCCTTCATTTTGTAGTTTACACTTTTTCAACATAGACGGATACCAGCCATTGGCCATTAGGTAAAAACTTTGTATAAAAATGGACTGTTAAGCTAAAGCTAACGGCTAAAAGCTAATCGCACGGGTCATATTTTTTGAGGTGTGCCATGGAATATTCGTGGCTGTCGATATCAGCCGTCTTTAGAGACAGAAACGATTTAGAACCTGCACGCACATGCTGGCACAAGCGGTTTTTGAAGTTTCATAATAAAATCGGCTTTAGTGCCTTTTTTCTTGTTTTTTCCCTCTTTTTTTATTTATCAGGTTGTGGGCATCAGTATATACCACCATCAACAACAAAGATGCCCGCTCGGGAATTACCTGCAACCCAGCGTCCTTACGAGATGAATGGACACGTTTACTATCCCTTGCCGTCTGCCGAAGGTTTTGTGGAGGAAGGGTATGCATCCTGGTATGGAAAGAAATTTCACGGAAGGCCGACCGCCAGCGGTGAACCATATAATATGTACGCTATAACTGCTGCCCATCGTACGCTACCGATAAATACATTTGTAAGGGTATTCAACCTTGAAAATGGGAGGGAAGTCGTAGCCAGAATCAATGATCGAGGGCCTTTTGCCAAGAAGAGGATTATAGATCTCAGCTATGGAGCAGCCAGCAAGGTGAGGTTGATCGGGCCGGGGACGACAAAGGTGAGGATAGAGGCATTGGGAGAGGTCCGACTTGGAACTGGAAGTCCCGCCGCATTTAAGCCACATCCTGATTTCAGAAGAGGAAAATTCTATATACAGGTAGGGGCCTTTCTGGAACCGGACAACGCCAATGCCCTGAGGCGAAAAATGGCCAGATATTATAAGGATGTGGTTGTTTCTCGCCAAGCAGGAGAAGATCAGACCTTTTACAGGGTGCAGGTATTTGCATCCACTGAGTATAATACAGCCAAGAATTTTGAAGCCCGGCTTGAAAGCTCAGGTTTCCCAGGGGCCTTTGTGGTTGCGAGATGAGGCGGGAGAGGCCTGTATCTTGCTTGACAGTAATTCTTCAAAGCATGAAATTGCCGGAGGTATTATTCTTGAGAAAAAAAATTATGGACCGCGGTTTTACAAGGAGCCTTGACAGGGATTCGGGTTTTACCCTGATTGAGCTCCTTGTGGTGGTGATAATCATCGGGCTTTTGGCTTCCCTGGTAGCACCCAAATTTTTCGGAAAGCTGGGAACAAGCAGACAAAAGACCGCAAAGGCCCAGATCGAACTCTTTGGTGCTGCTCTTGACGATTTTCGCCTGGACAATGGTCGTTATCCTAATACTGAGGAGGGCCTTTTGGCCTTACGGGATAAGCCGGAAGGTCTTGAGAATTGGGCTGGACCTTACCTGCCCAAGGCCATTCCAAAGGATCCATGGGGACACGAATATGTCTACAGTTCTCCTGGAGAACACTATGACTATGATCTTATCAGCTACGGCCGCGACGGGGAGGCGGGCGGAGAGGGTGAAGACTCAGACATAGTAAGTTGGGAGTGAAGGAATTGAGTGATTGGGTGATTTAGTGAATGTTCAAAACGTAGGGTCTTTCCTGGGGTCTTTGGTCAAGAGGAAAGACAAAAACGAATTTCAAAACGCAAGTGACGTTCAGGTTTCTGAGGCTGAATCAAATTCAGAGGAGGTGCCGGGGTCTGGATTTCCCCAAATAAGCGCGGCTGATTTTCCTGACAAGCCGCCTATGATAAATGGGCTGTCTCCGCAGCTTATGCGGCAGTGGAGGGTCGTCACATTGTCTCTGGATGACTCAGAAG
>CAZPBZ010000242.1:0-2849 GCA_964584765.1 uncultured Thermodesulfobacteriaceae bacterium | reverse complement strand
AAGGACATATGCCAACAATAGCCAAAAATCGAAACCTTTTTCAGAGGTCTCATAAAGAACGCCAACGCCTCAAAGGCCCTTATGTGTCCTCCTTTGGGCCAATATCTTTCTCCATTTGTCTAATCGTTCCTTGATGACACGTTCATGCCCCCGATTTGACGGCCTGTAGTAGATACGCTCCCGGAGTTCAGGAGGAAAGTATCCCTGGTCTACCAAGGCCTCAGGATAGTCGTGGGCATAGCGGTAATCCTTTCCGTATCCGATTTCCTTCATGAGTTTCGTGGGGGCGTTTCTGATATGCATTGGAACAGGCAGTGTGCCAAATTTTCTGGCGTCAGCCTGAGATTCTCCAAAGGCCACATAGACCGCATTACTCTTGGGTGCCGTGGCCAGGTAAACTGCTGCCTGGGCCAGGGCCAGCTCCCCTTCCGGAGGCCCTAAGAAATCGTATGTCTTTAAGGCATCGATTGCCAGGGTCAGTGCCTGGGGGTCTGCGTTTCCCACATCTTCTGAGGCAAAGCGGATCATCCGTCTTGCAATGTAATGAGGATACTCTCCTGCAACCAGCATCCGGGCCATCCAGTAGAGAGCTGCATCCGGGTCACTGCCCCTGAGGCTTTTGTGGAATGCAGATATCAGGTTGTAGTGTTCCTCTCCGGATTTATCGTAGCGCAGGGCCTTCTGCTGAATGGCTTCCTCTACCAGGGCCAGCGCAATAGTTGCCCCTTTACCTTCAGGTCTGGCAGATACAGCGAGTTCTGCTGCAATCTCAAGGTTGTTAAGCAGGGTCCTGCCGTCACCATCCGAACGCTGGATCAGGTACTCTCTCGCCTCGGTTTCAATAGAAAGCTCAAGCCTTCCCAGGCCCCTTTCAGTGTCGGTAAGCGCCCTGTTTAAAATGGCATCAAGGGCTTCTTTGTCTAAGGGATTGAGGACTAAGACCCTGCATCTTGAAAGTAATGGGGGGATGATTTCAAAGGATGGGTTCTCCGTAGTGGCGCCGATCAGGGTAATAAGTCCGCTCTCAACGTGGGGGAGAAATGCATCCTGCTGGGCCTTGTTAAAACGGTGTATCTCGTCAACAAACAAGATGGTATGTGGTCCGTTGTGTTTGGTGTTTTCCTTTGCTTCATCTATGACGACCCTGAGCTCCTTCACTCCTGAAAGGACCGCGGAGAAGGAAACGAAGTTGGCTTCTACCCTTCGCGCAAAAATCCTGGCAAGGGTGGTCTTCCCGCATCCTGGCGGTCCCCACAGGATCAGCGAAGGGATAGTCCCCCGGTCTAATAGGGTGTTCAGGATCTTGTCCTGGTTCAGAAGGTGTCCCTGACCTACGAATTCATCCAGGTCTTTTGGCCTGAGTCGCTCAGCAAGGGGGATCTGGGTCAAATATTACCTCCATCTTTCTGGCTCCTTCCTTCCATTTTATAATACACGGTTTTCCAGGGTCGTCTGGCAAATACAAAGGCGGCAATTACTGTCAGCAATATCCAGTTCCATCCGATCAGGATAAGTGAAGTCCAGGAATAGCCTCCGTAAGGTTGTTTGATTTCAGAATAGAGATCTCCAATGAGGATGACTCCCAGCACAAAGGGAACAAAGTATTTAATTATGATATCCCACCAATATCCCAGTTTTATCGAAGAAATAGAGTTTACATGTTTTCTGAGGGCCTTGATATTAAAGAGCCAGCCAACAAGAAGACATTCAGCAATACCCACGACTATAAGCCCGTAATGAGTAATAAAGTGATCCGCGATATCTAACCAGAGCAGGCCGGCCTGGGTAGTAAAGATTATCGAGCCAAAAAAGCCCAGGATTGTTACCAGAGTTATGAGAGGCTTTCTTCTGAAGCCAAACTTGTCAACCGTTGCGGAAATAAATGCCTCTACTATTGATATTGATGAGGAAAGTCCTGCTACAACAAGGCAGAGAAAAAAGATTGCACCGAAGAGGTTCCCTCCTGGTATAAGGCTTACGGCCTTTGGATATGCAACAAAGGCAAGGCCTATGCTTTGAGAAACAACCTCTGATATGGGCTTTCCCTGCGATGTGGCCATAAAACCCAGGACAGAAAACACGGCAATGCCTGCAAAAAGAGAGTAACCGCTGTTTATGAACACAGTTAATATTGCATTTTTTGTTATGTTGGCCTTTCCGGGCAGATAACTTGCGTAAGCTATCATAATACCGAAACCCAGACTCAGAGTAAAAAAGATCTGGCTGTATGCGTCTATCCAGACAGTTGGATCGGATAATTTTGAAAAATCAGGCTCAAGATATGCTTTCAGACCGTTCATGGAACCGTCGAGAGAAATTGACCATAAGACAAGGACCGCAGTTAAAAAAAAGAGCAAGGGCATGAATATTTTGTTCATGTATTCTATCCCGCGCCGGACACCCCTGAAAACAATGCCCCAGTTTATTAACCAGACAACAGAGAGTGACACAAGGATAGGAGTCCTGATGTGACCTATCTCAGAGGGAGATTTGGTTACTGCGAGGAATTCATTGAAGAAAAAGGCATTGGGGTCATCTCCCCAACCAAGATAGAAAGAGAGAAAAAAGAAGTTCAGGCACCATGCAATAATAACTGTATAGTATAGAACGATACCGAACATTACAAAAATGACCGCCCACCAGCCAAGCCACTCCCATTTTTTGTTTATCTTTGCAAAGGCAAGAGGTGCCGAACCCATACGTTCATGTCCAAGGGCAAATTCCAGTATCAATAAAGGGATCCCTGCTGACAAAAGGGCAATGATGTATGGAATGAGGAATGCGCCTCCTCCGTGACTGTAAGCCATATAGCTGAATCTCCAGATATTCCCGAGACCCACTGCAGAGCC
>CAZPBZ010000241.1:0-2858 GCA_964584765.1 uncultured Thermodesulfobacteriaceae bacterium | reverse complement strand
CCGCGAAGGTGGCCGGACAGTCGGTGCTGGCGTGGTAACCAAAATAACAGAGTAGCTATATTCACCAATTAACGTAAGAATTGAGGAATGAGGGATGATGATCCCAACCCAGAGAATAAGGATTCGTCTCAAGGCATACGATCACAAGCAGCTTGATCAGTCTGTAGGTGAAATCGTAGATACGGCAAAACGGACCGGAGCCCGTCTCGGCGGGCCAATCCCGTTACCCACTTCGATTAGACGCTATACTGTTTTGCGTTCTCCTCATGTAGATAAAAAGTCAAGGGAGCAGTTTGAGATCCGTACCCACAGGAGACTTGTAGATATCTTGGAGCCCACACAACAGACAATAGATGCCTTGATGAAGTTAGAGTTGTCTGCTGGGGTAGATGTTGAAATTAAGCTATAGGGATAAAGACGGGAACAACAGCAATGTCGAAATTAACAGGCATGATGGGCCGCAAGGTGGGAATGACCCAGATCTTTTCCGAGGACGGCCAGGTCGTCCCGGTTACGGTGCTGGAGGTTGGCCCGTGCACTGTACTTCAAAAAAAGACAGTGAAAAGAGAAGGCTATAATGCCTTGCAATTCGGGTTTTCTCCAAAGCCTTTAAGCAGGCTGAAGCTTCCAGAACAGGGCCAGGTGAAGAAGGCAGGGCTGTCCCATGGTTTTCACTATATTAGGGAGATATCAGTAGAGGATCCTGATGCCTTTGATGTGGGCCAGGTCCTTACATTGAAGGATATGGAGATCGGTCAGCTAGTGGACATAGCCGGAGTGAGCAAGGGCCGCGGTTTTTCCGGAACGGTAAAACGTTACGGATTTTCTAAAGGTCCTATGGGCCATGGATCCAAGCATCATAGAGCCGTAGGTTCTGTAGGACAAAGTGCTCTTCCATCCAGGGTCATCAAGGGCAAAAAGATGCCAGGCCGCATGGGAGGCAATCGTGTTACGGTGAAAAATTCGATGGTTGCTGACGTACGACCTGATGAAAACCTGTTGCTGGTTAAGGGAGGTGTCCCGGGTGCTATCAATCAACTTGTATATGTGCGATTAAAATAGAGGAGACCGGGCAATCCATGATAACCCTGGCAGTTTATAACGCACAGAAAGAAAAAGTCGGTGAGCTTACGGTGAGCGACACTGTTTTTGGCGTGACACCTGAGGAAGGCGTACTTCACGAAGTGGTCAAGTGGCAGTTGGCCGGAAAACGGGCAGGCACTGCTTGCGTCAAGACGCGGGGTGAAGTCAGTGGAAGTGGCAAGAAACCCTACCGTCAGAAAGGGACCGGCCGGGCCCGTGCAGGCAGCAATAAGTCGCCTTTGTGGAAACGAGGTGGCTCGGTATTTGGTCCGAAACCAAGGGATTACAGCTACAGCTTGCCTAAAAAGGTCCGCCGTCTGGCGTTGAGAATGGCGTTGAGCACAAAGATCGAGGGCGATCGTCTTTTAGTTCTGAGGGATTTTGGCTTGGAGCAAATAAAAACCAAAGGCATGAAAGGTCTGCTTAAACGTTTTGAAATAAAGAAGGCCGTAATAGTGACCGACATTCCGGATCAGAATTTGGAACTATCCTCGCGGAATATTCCTAATATTAAGATTTTGCCTTTAAAAGGCATTAATGTGTATGATTTATTGAAATACGAATATGTGATAATCAAGGAACCTGCCGTTGGAGTAATCGAGGAGAGACTGAAGCCATGAAGGAACTGTATTCGGTGATAAAGGCTCCGCTGATTACCGAGAAGGCCACTTTACAGAAAGAGATGGCAAATCAGTTAGTCTTCAAGGTGGATCAAAAAGCAAATAAAATTGAAATTAAAATTGCGGTGGAAAAGATCTTTAAAGTGAAAGTGCTGTCTGTTCAGACTATCAATGTCAAAGGAAAGCCCAAAAGAGTCGGACGGTTTACAGGTAAGCGCTCCGGTATTAAAAAGGCCGTTGTAAGGCTATATCCTGGGGAAAGTATTGAGTTTTTTGAGGGTGTATAATGCCAGTTAAAAAATACAAACCAACATCTCCGGCCAGACGCGGCATGACTGTATTGGTAGACCGTGAAATCAGTAATAAGGCACCGGAGAAATCATTGGTTGAGCCCCTTAGGCGCAGTGGCGGGAGAAACGTCTACGGGAGGATTACTGCCAGGCATAGAGGCGGCGGGCACAAACGTAAATACAGGACAATAGATTTTCGGAGACATAAACTCGGTGTGCCGGCAAAAGTGGCTGCTATTGAGTATGATCCCAACAGGTCTTCCCGGATCGCTCTCCTGAATTATCTTGACGGGGAAAAGAGATATATTCTGGCTCCTTTGGGACTCAAGGTCGGCGAGTTCGTTATTTCTGACGACGTAGCTGACATACACCCTGGAAATTGCATGCCCTTAAAGAATATTCCCTTGGGTAGTCAGGTCCATAATGTTGAATTGCGCCCGGGTAAGGGAGGACAGATAGTAAGGAGTGCCGGTGGCTCAGCTCAGGTAATGGCCAAGGAAGGCAAATACGTACAATTACGCCTTCCAAGTGGAGAAGTAAGAATGTTTCTTAATACCTGCAGGGCTACTGTTGGTCAGGTAGGAAATCTCGATCATGAAAATATTAACCTGGGCAAGGCCGGCAGGAGCCGGTGGCTTGGGAGACGTCCGAGGGTGCGTGGAGTAGCCATGAATCCCGTTGACCATCCCATGGGTGGTGGTGAAGGGAAATCTTCCGGCGGCAGACATCCTTGCAGTCCATGGGGAATGCCGGCAAAGGGATATCGCACAAGAAAAAAGAACAAGCCAAGCGATGCCTTCATAGTACGAAACAGGCATAAAAAGAAGTAGTCTTTGGAGAATTCAGGAATTGAGAAATTGAAGGT
>CAZPBZ010000240.1:0-2881 GCA_964584765.1 uncultured Thermodesulfobacteriaceae bacterium | reverse complement strand
TAGGCCTCCATGGCCCATACCTCCATCTCACCCAATCGCTGCCCTCCAAACTGAGCCTTTCCTCCAAGGGGCTGCTGCGTGACCAGAGAATATGGACCAGTAGAGCGGGCATGTATCTTATCATCCACTAAGTGGTGAAGTTTCAATACATACATGACCCCGACAGTGACCGGCTCGGCTATAGCCTCTCCCGTATAGCCATCGTAAAGAATCACCTCGCCAAGTTCTGATTGTCCTGATTCTACCAGAAGCTTGTGGATCTGTTCCTCATCTGCTCCGTCAAACACCGGAGTTGCAACCGGTAGGCCCTGTTCAAGGCTCAAGGCAAAATTTCGCAACTGTTCGTCATCCATGCCGCTTATCAAGGCATCCAGCTCGTCTTTCGAATAAATATCGGCCATTCTTTTCTTGATCTTGTCGATCTTATAATCTTTTGCCAACTCAGCCAGTTGTGCCCCGAGGTTTTTTGCAGCCCAACCCAGATGGATCTCCAAAAGCTGACCCACATTCATCCGTGAAGGTACGCCAAGGGGATTCAAAACAATATCAACCGGAGTGCCGTCTGCGAAATATGGCATATCCTCTATCGGCACGATAGTAGAAACCACACCTTTGTTGCCATGACGCCCGGCCATCTTGTCGCCTACGGCCAGCTTCCGCTTCATTGCCACGCAGACCCTGACCATCTTAATCACACCAGGCGGAAGATCATCCCCTTTCTTCAGACGTTCAATTTTACCCTCAAAGTAGTTGGTTATTCGTTGGACTTCACCCTCATACCAGGATAGCACATCACTCGCTACAGGGATCAGGCCCCTCCGACCCTCCAGCATGAGATCTCTCAAACGATGGATAGGTATCTTCCGGAGCATATCACTTGTAATCTCATCCCCAGCCTCAAGATAGACCTTGCCCTTACTGTCTATTATAGAAACCGATGCCTTCTGCCCCTTGAGATGACTCTCCAGCTTTTTAAGAGCAGTCCGACGAATCACATTGATCTCGTCTGACTGATCCTTAAGTACACGTGCTATTTCAATGTCCTCAATGGCCTGGATCCGTTCGTCTTTTTCCACACCTCTGCGGCAAAAAACCTTAGCATCTATCACCACACCCTGGATTCCCGGCGGCACCCTGAGAGATGTATCCTTTACGTCTCCTGCCTTCTCACCAAAGATGGCCCGAAGGAGCTTCTCCTCCGGAGTAAGCTGGGTCTCTGCCTTTGGTGTAATCTTGCCTACAAGTATGTCTCCAGACTTAACCTCTGCCCCTATACGTATTATGCCGCTGTCGTCCAGATCACTGAGGGCGTCTTCCCCTACATTAGGTATGTCACGGGTTATCTCCTCCTTGCCCAGCTTAGTGTCCCTGGCCTCCAATTCAAATTCCTCAATATGTATCGATGTATAAACATCCTCTTTGACCAAGCGTTCACTCACGACCATTGCATCTTCAAAGTTGTAGCCTCGCCAAGGCATAAAAGCCACTACAACATTCTTGCCTAATGCCAGTTCTCCATTGTCAGTAGATGGACCATCTACAAGCACATCTCCTTTTTTAAACTTTTGTCCGGGAAACACTATTGGTCTTTGATTGAGTGTTGTTGTCTGATTGGACTTATGGTACTTGGTAAGTTTATGTATCTCGACCCCCACCGGCAGCTCCTTGGACTCATCCTCATCGTAAACCACTACTAGGCGTGTAGCATCGACGTCTTCTATATATCCGTCCCTTTTTGCAACTACAGTCACACCGGAATCCGTGGCCACTATTTTCTCCATCCCGGTACCAACGAGCGGAGCCTCTGAAACCAGCAGAGGAACTGCCTGCCGCTGCATGTTGGAACCCATCAAGGCCCGGTTTGCATCATCATTTTCCAGAAATGGTATAAGACCTGAAGAAACACTAACCAACTGGTTGGGGGCAACGTCTATGGCAGTAACCTCCTCTGCCGGGACAATAACGAACTCGCCCATTCTCCTGACACCAACATTGTCATCAATAATATATCCATCATCATCATCAAGACTGACCGTTGCCTGTGCGATAGTCTCCTTTTCATCTTCAATAGCAGTCATATAGACCACTTTCCCTGTAGTCCTGCGGTCCTTAACCTTACGGTAAGGAGTCTCCACAAAACCATACCTGTTTATTCTAGCAAAGGAGCTCAAAGAAACTATCAGTCCGATATTTGGACCTTCTGGTGTTTCAATGGGACAAATCCTCCCATAATGAGTGGGGTGTACGTCTCGCACCTCAAACCCGGCCCTCTCTCTGGACAGACCACCCGGCCCCAAAGCAGATAACCTTCGCTTGTGAGTGATTTCTGCCAGCGCATTAGTCTGGTCCATGAACTGGGAAAGCTGACTGGAGCCGAAAAACTCCTTGATGACGGAGGTTATGGGCTTAGGGTTTACCAAATCATTAGGCATTAACGCCTCAACTTCCTGAAGAGTCATTCTCTCTTTAATAGCCCGCTCCATCCGGACCAGTCCGATCCTGTACTGATTCTCTATAAGCTCACCCACTGACCTGACCCGGCGGTTGCCTAAATGATCTATGTCATCAACCTGCCCCTGCCGATCCTTTAAACGGACCAACTCCCTCACAGTCTCCATTATGTCCTCAGTCGTAAGGACCTTCAGGGAAAGAGACAAATCCATACCCAGCCTCTGATTGATCTTATAACGGCCCACCTCTGAAAGATCATAGGTGCCGGGGTTGAAAAAAAGAGAATTAAAAAACTTCTCAGCCACCTCGGGTATTGGGGGACTACCGGGACGAAGCCTCCGGAAAACTTCTATAATGGCCTCTCCCTGATTCTGTGTCTTGTCCTGGAGTAACGTGTCCCTTATGGAAGAACTCACCTTGATGCCATCGA
>CAZPBZ010000239.1:0-2882 GCA_964584765.1 uncultured Thermodesulfobacteriaceae bacterium | reverse complement strand
TCGGCTTACAATAAGGGGCTCTCCTCTGGCGTAACCTTCGGCAATCCTTCGGTCGAATGGGATCTTCAGATGTATAGGTATATTTTCCTGCCCACACCACGTCTCAACATCTTCATTCCCCAGGTCTGAGCGGTTAAGGAGTACACCAAAAGATCGCTTGAGCTTTCTGAGCATTCCCACAGCCAGCTTGAGGTCATGGAGGCCAAATGGCGTGGGTTCGGTAACGAGCAATGTATAGTCTGCATCATTTACAGTGGCGATCACCGGACACGAGGTGCCTGGCGGCGAATCCAGAATAACCAGGCATTCGGGCGAGGTTTCTGCCTCTGCCTTTACGGCCTTTATGAGAGGCGGGGACATGGCTTCACCTATCCTTAATTTGCCTTGCACAAAGGATATTCCGTTTGCATGGCCTTTTTCGACAAACCCGATTTCCCGTTCTGCTTCAGCCAGGGCATCCTCAGGGCAGATCAGAAAGCAGCCCCGGCAGGAGTGGCAGAGTTCCGGAAAGGTCATTATGATTTTGTTAAAGACCGTAATAGCATTGAATCTGCATATGTCACGGCACTTGCCGCAATATGTGCACTTGCTCTCAATTACAGATGGGACTGTGAGGGTGCATCGATTTTTCTGTTCAATCGAAGGGCTAAAAAAGATATGGGCATTTGGTTCCTCCACATCACAGTCCAGGAGTTGAACAGGTCCTTTAGCTGCCAAAGCCAGGCTCACCGAGACTATAGTCTTGCCGGTTCCTCCCTTTCCACTTGCTACAGCAAGTTTCATAATAATTTCCTTATATTTAAGCGCGTTAACCTTTTTTGCCTTTGCCTATGCCACGGCCTATTCCGATACCACCACCACCCATTCCTCCTCCTCCGCCGCCGCCCATTCCACGACCACCACCAGCTATTCCACGACCTCTGCCGCCACCGCCCATTCCACGGCCTCCGCCAGCTATTCCACGACCTCTGCAACCGCCGCCCATTCCGAGACCTCCAACTGAAGCACTGGGGCCTTCGTCTGGTGATGGAATCGTCCCTTTCTTATACTGTTCTATAGCTTCCCCGACCTTTCCGCTCACATTTGATATAATTCTGATTCCACTTGCCTGGAGGACTTCAAAGGCTTTTGGTCCTACTTGTCCTGTCAAGACCGCCTGAGCACCTGATCCGGCTACAAGAGTGGCGGCATTAATACCTGCTCCCTGGGCGGCTCCCTGGGCCGCCAAGTTGTCGATAACGTTGACAACATTTCCTGATTCTGTGTCAACTATTATAAAATAGCTGGCCCTTCCAAACCTTGGGTCTATAGCAGAGTCCAGGTCTTTTCCTGTTGCGCTAATCGCGATTTTCATATGATTTTCTCCTTTTTATCTTTGGCAATAATTTCTTTTATCCTTTATCCTCAAATCGTTCTATTCTCATGCCTTCTCCATTCAAAACTCACGAATCAACGATCCAGATTTTCGGTAAACCTTGAACCTTTGAACCCGTGAACGGTTACGATATAGGTGTCACTTTCCTGCGACTTGGATCAGGGCCGTTCTTCTATATTACTTTTTCATGTTTTATTCAATGGAGACATAAGATTTGCGGGATTTTTGACATTTATTTTTTACATTAGAGGAAAATATTCCCAAAAATTAGTTGCAAACCAGTCTCTGTAACAATTTTTAAAATATGTCTGGACTACTGTCTTGTCAATAGATTTTTTTGAGCGTATGATCTTTTCGAAGGTAGTGATGTCCAATTTACTGCTGTGTTTTTATTTTCTTCTTGATAAAAATTCTATACATAACACTCGAGGAGGGATTATGGAAAAGGTATAGGGTGCACTGGAACAGCATTTATTTTTTTTGACAAAACTTATGAGTAGTTGAGGGAGAAAAATGGACAAAAAAAGACCATATTTAACAAAAACAGATGGAAAGTATGAAATTAAGGTGCGTGTAAAGGCGGGCTTTCTGAGTCTAGAGCAGATTCAAGCCCTGAAAGAAATTTCTGAGGATTATGGCGCAACAGAGATTCGTCTAACTGTGAGGCAAGAGGTCTTACTGTTTGATATAAAGGAGGAAGGTGTTGAAGAGGCACTGAAAAGGCTTGAGACAGTGGGTCTTAGAGGAGGATCCTCAGGATTCAGGGTCAGGAATGTTACCTGTTGTGTAGGGGAGAGGTGTAAAAATTGTGCATGGGATCCAGTAGGTTTGGCAAGGGAGCTGGATGAAAAATTTGGAGAGATGGAGCTACCTGGTGCGGTTAAAATAGCTGTTTCGGGTTGCCCATTTCCATGCACCCGCCCGCAGTTTAATGACATAGGAATTATAGGACGGGTAAAACCATATGTGGATGGAGACAAATGCGATGGTTGTGGTAAGTGTATAGAAGTTTGTAAAATGAAGGCAATCACTCTCAATAAACAAAAAAAGGCAGTAGTAAGCGAAAAAAAATGTAAGATGTGTGGAAGGTGTGTGTTGAATTGTCCAATTTCTGCCATCAGTGCAGAGAAACAAGGTGTGACAATTATGATTGGGGGTTGTGGTTCTTGGCCAGCATTTTCAGGGGAAACATTGGCCAAAATGATTAAAGTGGAAGATGTAATACCCTTGGTGGGAAGGATACTTGAGCACTATAAGAAAAATGCCTTGCCTAAAGAAAAGAGGCTTAGGCCATTTGTTAAAAGAATAGGTATAGAAAAATTAAGGGAAGAATTACTTAAGGGAATAGAAGTTTTAATGTAAAAATATTTGGTATCCTTAATTTTGGATCATCGTTTTGGCCATCTTTTGTTGGTGAGCACAGCCCACCCTAAAATATTGGTAGGGTGGGCTATGAACGATATTGGGCCGGCATTGGCCGAAACGGTGATTAAGACCTTTCTTTTAT
>CAZPBZ010000238.1:0-2883 GCA_964584765.1 uncultured Thermodesulfobacteriaceae bacterium | reverse complement strand
ATAATTCTGCGCCGGCTGAGAAGGCGAGAGATGGTCAGGATAGCATGGAGAGACCTTGCCCAGTGGTCGGATCTCAAAGAGACTATGGAGGACCTTTCATCTCTGGCAGAGGCATGTCTAAAGGGTGCTCTCAGCCTCCTCCATCCATGGCAATGTCAGGAACTTGGCTGTCCTGCAGACAAGAAAGGCAACCCCCAATCCCTGGTTATCCTCGGTATGGGCAAACTCGGGGCCGGAGAACTTAACTTCTCCTCGGACATCGACCTGATATTTGCGTATCCTGAGTCCGGACATACTAAAGACAGCCCAAAATCCGTCACTAACGAAGAATTTTTTGCCCGGCTTTGCCGCAAATTGATAAGTGTTATAGGCACGACTACTGCCGGGGGTATTGTGTTTCGTGTAGACACGAGACTCAGGCCATATGGGGAAAATGGACCACTGGTCCTGAGTTTCGATGCCATGGAAGAATATTATCAAAGCCAAGGGAGGGAGTGGGAACGATATGCAATGGTCAAGGCCCGCCCAGTTGCCGGTGGCACTGATGGAGACACGCTGCTTGAAACATTAAGGCCCTTTGTGTATCGCCGTTACCTGGACTACGGGGCTTTTGACTCCTTAAGGGAAATAAAGCAACTGATAGAACAGGAAACGCATAAGAAAGGACTTAAAGACGACATAAAGCTGGGCGCAGGGGGGATACGCGAGATTGAGTTTATAGGCCAGACCTTTCAACTCATCAGGGGCGGCAAGATGCTGGAACTTCGGGAAAGGAGCATCCTTCGAGTCCTGGAACTCCTGGCTGACCATAACTTCCTGCCCCAAGACGCATGCCGGAAATTAAAAGATGCATACATATTCCTGCGCAACACTGAACACCGCCTGCAGGAATACGCTGACCAACAGACACACAAGCTGCCTTTTGAGCCCCTTTCTCAGACCCGCCTCGCACTTTCCATGGGTTTTCAGACCTGGAAAGAATATATGGATACGCTCCGCGGGCACATGGACACGGTCCACTATCACTTTAAAGGACTTTTCTCCAGGGAAAAGGCCCAAAATAAAGACTCAGCGAAACAGCTCCTATCCGGCATTTGGTTTGGAACAGTTGACAAAGACCGTGCTGTACAAGCCCTTCAGTCAATGGGTTTTCATAAAACCAATGAGATTTTGAACTTTCTCCAGGGCCTTAAGGACTCCAGGACGAGCTTGAGCCTCAGTTCATCAGGACGAGACCGGCTGGACCGTCTGATCCCTCTTGTGCTCAAGGAAGCCGCAGGGGCAGACCAGCCGGACCTTGCTCTCAAAAGGACACTTGACCTGATAGAATCAATTGAGAGACGAACCTGCTATCTCTCTCTTCTCCTGGAAAATCCTGATGCCCTGTCACACCTGATAAGGCTCTGTTCAAGAGGGGCATGGATAGCGACGCTTCTATCAAGACAGCCTATCCTGCTGGATGAACTCCTTGCCCCGCTGACTCTTTACTCACCCCCTGACAGGCCAAGTCTGGAAAAAGACATAAAAAAAATGCTCTCCGGAGCATCGCCGGACGACTTGGAGCAACAGATGGATGAACTCAGGCGATTTAGGCAGGCAAATATGCTGAGAGTAGCTGCGGCTGACATCTCAGGAGCCCTGTCTGTCCAGGATGTGAGCCACCACCTTACGGATACTGCCGAGGTAGTAGTAGATAGGGTCTTTGCCCTTGCCCGGGACCACCTGATAGATCGACACGGCATGCCCCCATGCATATTCGGCCAAGATGAAAAAGAAAACTGTGGCTTTGCGGTTGTTGCCTATGGCAAACTTGGAGGAACGGAAATGGGCTATAGTTCGGACCTGGATCTGGTTTTTCTCCATACAGGTAAGGTGGGCCGGATGACCTCCGGGCCCAAGCCTTTGGACAGCACTATGTTTTATACCCGTCTGGGACAACGAATGATTCATATTTTGACAGTCCATACCCAGGCAGGAATCCTGTATGAAGTAGATATGCGCCTTCGTCCCAGTGGGGCGTCAGGAGTCCTGGTCAGCAGCCTGGAGGCCTTTTTCCAGTATCAAATGGACCAGGCCTGGACATGGGAACATCAGGCCCTTGTGAGGGCAAGGACAATCGCAGGTGATATCAGGATCTGTAAAAAGTTTGATGAACTTAGAAAAAAAGTAATTGCCAAGTCCCGTGACACTGATATTTTAAAGAGTTCTGTCATCTCCATGCGAGATAGATTGATAAGTCAATATGGGAACAAGCATCCAGGCAAATTTGACCTTAAGCATGATCCCGGCGGACTAACTGACATAGAATTCCTGATTCAGTATATGGTATTGGCAAATGCTTTCCGGCATCCGGACCTCGCTGAATGGAGCAATAGCATCAGACTGCTTGAGGCCTTTGAACAGAAAGACCTGATACGAAAGAGATATACAGACATACTTTTGGAGGCATATGTGAGCTACAAAAAAACAATAAACAAGCTCAACCTGCAAGAAAGACCGACTTATGTGGGGGCTGACGATTTCACGGACCTGAGATCCGGGGTTAGGGAAATCTGGGATGAGGTCATGAAATGAGGTGTGGGAACAGGAAAATACAATGGGCCGTAAAAGAAAAAGTCCTTTAGCTAAAACCAATAAGAAACCAGCTCCCGTCACTCCCGTCCCAACGACAAGCTCTCAACGCCTTACCCCATACCACCGATGGATAGAGGCCCTGGCACTTTTACTTATCCTGGGGGTGGGATTGCTTGTGCGCATCGAAGATATTCGGGACTGGAATACCTATCCTCAGATGGCCCTTTACAAGGGAGAGCCCCTACTCACAACATTTGATGGCTATTTCTACCTGTCCTTGGCAAAGGACCTTGCTGAAGGCGTCTATAC
>CAZPBZ010000237.1:1351-2890 GCA_964584765.1 uncultured Thermodesulfobacteriaceae bacterium | reverse complement strand
ATGTTGTTTTATTTCGTGTTTTTAATCTTTCGTGTTTTCGTGATTGTGTTTCAAATTTTTCTGCATATCCACCTATTCTGTCCCGCAAAAGGGCTTGACACAAGGCCACATTTTCGTATTATAATATAAACTGGTAAAAGGTAGCGATTATCCTGTATTGTTATCTAAAGTAGATTTTTACTTGAAACAACCTAATTAAACAAGGGGGGAATTATGCGCAAAAAAATTACATCAGTGGCTTTGGCTATTCTTTTCTCATTGAGCATGGCGAGCGTCAGCCTGGCAGGAAAAGCCAAAGGCACAATCGAATCGGTCGAGGAAGGGAAGATAGTCATCACGATCGACGGCAAAAGCGACCTTAAGGCCGGCGATGCCGTAGTAGTCAAGACAAAGAAAAAGGCTATCGAGGGCTGCTAACATACTCGAACCCTAGGGAAAAACAGGGGAGCATTAGCTCCCCTGTTTTTTTGACTCGTGATAAAAAATCATAAAACAGAGCCACCGCGCCTATCAAGCCCTTTCTGTCCAAGCTCCTTTAATTTTTCTATAGTCGCCGCATAGTCGCGAGCACCGAAAATTGCCGATCCAGCCACACAGATATCAGCGCCCGCTGATACAACATCCTCTATAGTCTGCGAATTCACGCCCCCATCCACTTCAATAGGCACATAGTGATCCAAACTCGCCAGGAGTTTTCGCAAATGCCTGATCTTATCAAGGGACGAGAGAATAAAATGCTGACCACCGAAGCCCGGATTCACGCTCATCACAAGTACCAGATCCAGGTCTGCCAGAATATATTCAAGAGTCGATGGCGATGTCGCAGGATTCAGCACAGCCCCTGCCTTGACCCCAAGGGCCTTTATGGCATTGATGGTCCTGTGGATATGTGTGCAGGCCTCAACATGCACAGTAAGCCAGGAAGCGCCGGCCTGGGCAAAGGCCTCTATATAGCGATCAGGAAATTCGATCATAAGATGCACGTCCAAAGGCAACTTCGTTACCGAACGTAAAGCCTTTACTACCATAGGTCCTATGGTAATATTAGGGACAAAATGACCGTCCATGACGTCCACATGAATCACGTCTGCCCCAGCCATTTCTACTGACCGGACTTCTTCAGCCAATCGGCCAAAATCTGCAGACAATATCGAGGGCGCAATCTGTATCTTCATATCATGCATAATAAAAAAAACCTCCTGTATATGCCAAGGCACACTGAGCAATCCCTGAATTTACTTGACCCTAATATTAATTGCTCATTTCTGAATTGGAAACTATATTCTATCTGAGGCAAGAAAAAAATCTCCTGAATAATTGTTCGTAAATACAGATATGACACCAAGGGAAAAGACAAAAAAATGAGCCAGCCATCCACCAGTACAGTGGCCAAAAAGATGCTAGACTTTATGGAAAGCGCCTCCTGGATTCGGAAGATGTTCGAGGAAGGTGCCGGCCTTAAGGCCAAGTTTGGCGCTGATAAAGTATGTGACTTCAGCCTTGGCAATCCTGACCTTCCTCCACCTGAGTCTTTTCAAA
>CAZPBZ010000237.1:0-1251 GCA_964584765.1 uncultured Thermodesulfobacteriaceae bacterium | reverse complement strand
GTATGTGACTTCAGCCTTGGCAATCCTGACCTTCCTCCACCTGAGTCTTTTCAAAAAACACTTGAGACTGTTGCGGCTGATCGATCTCCGGGCGTCCATTCATATATGCCAAACGCAGGTCTTCTCGATGTGAGGTCAAGGATTGCCACACAGGTAAGCAGAGACCATAAGGTGGAGTTAGGCGCAGAAGAAATTATCATGACCTGTGGCGCAGCAGGCGGGCTCAACATCATTTTCAAGTCCCTCTTAAACCCAAATGAAGAGATAATCGTACCAACGCCATACTTTGTAGAATACGGTTTTTATGTTGACAATCACAATGGCAAACTGGTCCCGGTGAAGTCAAAACCTGATTTTTCCCTTGACATTCACTCTATTGAAAACGCCATAAATAATAAAACAAAGGCAGTGCTGTTAAACTCCCCCAACAACCCATCCGGAGTAATTTACAGCAAGACAGAGCTTGAGGCCCTGGCAAAGCTGCTCGCGCGAGCGAGTGATTATTTCAGCCACCCCATATTTTTAATCTCAGATGAACCCTATCGCAGGCTGGTGTTCACCGGCTCCACTGTGCCTCCGATCCTCAAATTTTATCCAAACAGTATAGTAACCACCTCTTTTTCCAAGGACCTCTCCATTCCGGGTGAACGTATAGGATATGTTGCAATCCACCCGGATGCATCCCAAAAGACCGGTTTATTGGGGGCCCTTACCCTGGCAAACCGTATTCTGGGCTTTGTTAACGCACCGGCCCTGATGCAGAGAGTAGTAGGAAAAGTGCTCGATACCAGCATAGACATCGAAGTATACCAAAGGCGCAGAGACTGTCTGACAGAGATCTTAAAAGAGGCCGGCTACGCATTCACCGTGCCCCAGGGCGCCTTTTATTTCTTCCCCCGCACTCCAATTCCCGACGACACGAAATTTGTCCGCATGCTGCAGAAAGAACGTATACTGACAGTACCAGGCACGGGCTTTGGCGCACCTGGACACTTTCGTATAGCCTTTTGCGTGGACGACGAGGTCATTGAACGGTCAAGAAAAGGGTTTAAAAGGACCATGGAGATGGCCAAAAAATAGGTAACTATTCAGGTTGAAGGCTGAAGGATTTCGAGCATTTCGCAACGATCGAACAAAGATGAATCCTCTAAACTAATACTGCAATCTCGTCAGCCAACTCAAATGCCCGCAGTTTTGTGTGATCACGCATGATTTGTCCCTATTAGCCTTCTACCTTCAGTCTATCCACCT
>CAZPBZ010000236.1:1184-2892 GCA_964584765.1 uncultured Thermodesulfobacteriaceae bacterium | reverse complement strand
CTGCTCAAACAGTTCCCATAGACTGCTCTCTTTTAACCTCTTCCACAGGGCCTTTTGGACAAGAGAAGTTACGTGAGCATCTTCGCAAGAGTAATCCCTGGCAAGAGGTAAGGGCACATGGGCAAAGTTTTTGACCCTTTTCTGTGTTTCAGTTACCTCTTTGAAAGATATCATGCGGTGCCCTAACACCTCTTGTGCTATCCCGGCAAGGTTGTGACGGCGCTTTGAGGGGTTAAGGAGGTAAGAAGCCACCATCGTGTCCCCGGATATTCCCTTCAGCTCTATTCCGTGGTTGGCAAGGACAATCAGGTCATATTTTATGTTCTGCCCGATTTTTTCGATTTTCCGGTCTGAAAATATTGGTCCAAGGGCCTCGGCTACCTGAGATAAATTGAGCTGGGGCTCCTGGCTTTCGTGTCCAACAGGGATGTAAGCGGCCTTTGGTGGTGTTATGCAGAGAGAGATCCCGACAAGCTTTGCCTTCATTGGAAATTCGCTTGTGGTCTCTGTATCGATGACTATTTTTGAGGCTTTTCGTGCCATCTCTGCCCAGCGGGCAAGATCCGTTTGGGATTGTATCAGCTCATATTCCTTAAACGAGATGGTCTGTTCTGGCACCATCTGGTCTAAAAAGCGGGTAAGATTGAATTGTTTAAAGAGCTGCCTTAGTTTTCGCTGGTCAGGTGGATTTCTGCGAAATGCGTTAATGTCAAGGGGGACAGTGATATCGTCTGCAAGGCCTACAAGCCTGCGCCAAAGGTCTATGCGGTCCTTGTGGGTTTCAAGACTCTCTTTCAATTTTCCCTTGGGGAGTTCATCCAGATGCTTAATAAGGTTATCCACTGAGCCATAGCTCTTTATGAGCTTTAGCGCCGTCTTTAAGCCAATTCCAGGCACACCTGGGATATTGTCCGAGGTGTCACCGGTCAGTGTCATTACATCCAGGAATTGAAGCGGTTCAAGGTCGAATCGTTGGTGGAAGGCATCAAGATCTGTAACTTCGTCTTTCATGGAATCCCATATGCTGACTTGTGGTCCGATCAACTGAAGGAGGTCTTTGTCGCCGGAGACAATTATAATGGTCTGATTGGTGACGCGCCGTGCCAGTGTGGCAATTATATCGTCTGCCTCATAGCCCTTTTTCTCAAGCTGTGTGAGGCCCAGGGCATTTACGATTTCTCTTACATATGGGATCTGAACGCTCATATCATCAGGCATCGCAAGCCTGTTTGCCTTGTAATCGGCATAGAGGTCGTGTCTGAAGGTAGGGCCTTTAGCGTCCCACACAATGGCCACATATTCAGGGTCTTTTTCTTTTAGTACCTTCCAGAACATATTTGTAAGGCCGTAGATTACCTTGGTAGGAAACCCATCATGGGTAGTCAGGGGCTGACGTATGGCAAAGTAGGCCCTGTAGAGATACGAGCTGCCATCTATCAGGAATAGTGAGGAATTGGATTTTTTGTTTTGCTGATCAGGAGTTGTCATGTATTACTCGTGGCTCATAGCTCATAGGTGATATCTTGTTGGGAAAACAGGTATTCAGCAACCATGACACCATGACCCATGAGCTGTTTTCCAAGGGCAGTTTGTTTGACTTTTTTGAATGATCTAAGTATCCTCAGTGGCCGCAAAAGTAAAGAGGGGAGGGCTTTTTTTTATGTCAACGCTGGTAGTAGTGGGAACGCAGTGGGGTGACGAAGGCAAA
>CAZPBZ010000236.1:0-1084 GCA_964584765.1 uncultured Thermodesulfobacteriaceae bacterium | reverse complement strand
TTTTTTTATGTCAACGCTGGTAGTAGTGGGAACGCAGTGGGGTGACGAAGGCAAAGGGAAGATAGTAGACCTCTTGACAGAGTATGCCGACGTCATAGTGCGTTTTCAGGGTGGTAACAATGCCGGCCACACCCTGGTAGTGGACGGCGAAAAGTTTATTTTTCACCTGATCCCTTCCGGGATTCTAAATGATGACAAGCTCTGTCTGATTGGGAACGGAATTGTAATTGATCCGTCAATCTTTATTCAGGAACTTGAGGGGCTTGCCTCAAGGGGTAGGCCTATAAACGCCGACAAATTGCGGCTCAGCCCAAATGCACATCTAATAATGCCATACCACAAGGCCCTGGATCATGCCAGAGAGGCAGCCAAGGCCGAGGGGAAAAAGCTCGGGACCACAGGACGTGGTATAGGGCCATGCTATGATGACAAGATAGTCAGAAATGGAATCAAAGTAGCTGATCTTCTTGACCCTGCGCTCTTTAGAGAAAAACTCGAGGATAACGTAAAAGAAAAAAACTTCTATCTGACTAAGTTGCTGAATGCCGATCCCCTTGATCCTGAGACCATTTATGGTGAGTTTCAGGATTATGCCGAGCGTCTTGCCCCTTTTATCGACAATGTCTCTGTATTGATAGATGATGCGCTGCATAAAGGAAAGAACGTGCTGTTTGAGGGTGCTCAGGGCACCCAGTTGGACATAGATCACGGGACTTATCCCTTTGTCACATCCTCCAATACCGTGGCTGGGGCGGCCTGCTGTGGGGCAGGAATAGGTCCAAGCAAGATCGATAGAGTGATAGGAATTTGCAAGGCCTATACTACAAGGGTAGGTGCCGGTCCTTTTCCCACTGAACTGGAGGATGCGGTTGGAGACCATTTACAGGAAAAAGGAGCCGAGTTCGGTTCAACCACAGGCAGGCGCCGTCGGTGTGGATGGCTTGACGGTGTGGTATTGAGGGACGCGGTCAGGATCAATGGACTGGATGGGCTGGCTATTACAAAGCTTGATGTGTTAAGTGGCCTCAGTCAACTCAGTATTTGCACTGAATACGATATTTCAGGAACTAGACATACCTGTATG
>CAZPBZ010000235.1:0-2910 GCA_964584765.1 uncultured Thermodesulfobacteriaceae bacterium | reverse complement strand
TAAGCCTGGTGGCTTCCTGGTGGTCCGAGAGGGGCAGGCTTCCAATCAGTGTTGGTAATGCATTAGGTTCAAAGGCCATTTTGTTCCTCACCAACCCCTTTCAGCTTTCAGCTTCAGGCTTTCAGCTCTTATGCAACGCAGCAGATGGGGTATTTTCAGCGAAATCATAGGTATTTTATTTTATACTGTTCAAGATGGAACTCAGGTTTCGAGACAATGGTGATTTCCCTCTCAAGGGACTTTTCCAATAGTTCCACATTGTGAGCCTCTTCTTTAAAGAGCATTTCTCCTATCTTGGGATGGACAAGGACATGTATGCCGGTGCTGTCATCATGTATTGTCTCTCGCTGTATCCGGCGGAAGATTTCGTAGCACAGGGTCCTTTTGGATTTGAGTTCGCCGGCCCCGTCACAGTAAAAGCAGGGTTCGCAGAGTACATGGTGCAGGTTTTCCCTGTTTCGCTTTCTGGTCATCTGGATGAGACCGATTTCTGACATTCGCAGGATATTGGCCTTGCTCCTGTCCTTTTTAATGGCCTCTTTGAGGGTTTTAAACACATCTTCTCTGTTTGCGGCATTTTCCATATCTATAAAGTCGATTATGATCAGACCGCCCATGTTTCTGAGGCGGAGCTGAAAGGCGATCTCCTTGGCCGCTTCAAGATTTGTCTTAAGAATAGTGTCCTCCAGGTGGCGTTTTCCTACGTATTTTCCTGTGTTGACATCTATGGCTATGAGTGCCTCAGTGGTCTCTATGAGTATGTATCCGCCGGATTTCAGCCACACCTTTTTACGAAGGGCCTTTGACAACTCCACTTCAATGCTAAAGGCATCAAAGATGGGCATTGACTGCTCGTAAAGTTCAACACTGGGCTGAAGGTGAAGGGCAAAGGTCTCAATAAAGGCCAGAATACGTTCATGGGCGGGCCTTGAGTCAACCACCAGCCGTTGTACATCACACGTAAACAGGTCCCTTACTACCCTGAGTGTGATATCCAGGTCTTCATAGACAATACTCGGGCAGTGAAGGCTTTCAGCCCTTTTTTGGATATTTGTCCAGAGGTGAAGGAGGAATTCCATCTCGGCCTGGATGTTTTCCACGCTAGCGCCTTCACTTGCTGTTCTAGCTATAAATCCAAAACCATTTGGACGCGATGAATCTATTATCTCTTTTAGACGTTTACGCTCAGACTCGTCTTCGATCCTTCGAGAGATCCCCATGTGGTTCATAGTCGGCATGAGCACCAGGTGTCTTCCTGGGAGTGAGATGTGGGAAGTGACCCTGGCGCCCTTGCTACCCAGAGGATCCTTGGCTACCTGGACCAGGATTTCCTGACCTTCGTGAAGCAGGTCCTCTATCCTGAAAGATGGCTGGGTGTAGTGCAGGGGGTGTTCTTCCTCAGCGGTAAAATGTGCTAAATAATTTTCCTCGTCCTCGCTCCTACCAAGCATCAATTCAAACTCAGAAAGGTGGTCATAGACATCCGTCACATATAAAAAGGCCGTGCGTTCAAGCCCAATGTTTACAAAGGCGGCCTGCATCCCGGGAAGGACCCTTACAACACGTCCTTTGTAGATATTTCCCACATATCCCCGCTTGGCTACCCGCTCTACGTGGAATTCCACAACAGAGCCGTTTTCCAATAAGGCGACTCTGATTTCCCAGGGGGTGACGTTGATGATGAGTTCGGCATGCATAAGACTATTCATACTTACGGACAAGGACGTGCCTGCGTCCCATGTTGTCTGTGGGGCTCACCACCCCGGCATGCTCCATCTGTTCTATCATTCTGGCTGCCCGGTTGTAGCCCACACGCAGCCTGCGCTGGAGCATGGATATGGATGCCTGGCCGGTCTGGGTGACAATCTCAACGGCCTCGTCATATTTATCGTCAACCGACTCCCCGCCGGGACCTGATGTTTCAGAATCCTCTTCTCCGGGTATGGGTTCAATCACCGTCTGGTCATAATCAGGCTCACCCTGGGCCTTAAGGAACTCCACGACTCGGACTATTTCCTTTTCAGACACATAGGCCCCGTGGATGCGCTCCAGGGCGGAAGACCCTGGAGGCAGAAAGAGCATGTCCCCCATTCCAAGGAGCCTTTCTGCTCCCATTACGTCCAGTATTGTCCGTGAATCCACCTTGGATGAGACCTTAAAGGATATCCTTGCAGGGAAGTTTGCCTTGATAAGGCCTGTAATTACATCAACTGACGGCCTCTGAGTAGCCACGATGAGATGAATTCCCGCAGCTCTTGCCATCTGGGCAAGACGTGTGATCGCTGACTCCACTTCCTTTGAGGAGACTATCATCAGGTCTGCCAGCTCGTCTATGACGACTATCAGGTAGGGAAGGGGCTCTTCGGCGGTTTTGTTGTATCCCTGGAGGTTTCTTGCCTGGGCCTCTTCAAGGAGCTGATACCGACGCTCCATCTCCATTACCGCCCATCTCAAGGCCCTTGTGGCCTCTTTTGGCTCGCTAACAACCGGATGTAAAAGGTGAGGAATCCCGTCGTAGAGGGAAAGCTCTATCCTCTTGGGGTCTATCATAAGGAACCTCAGCCTGTCGGGGTGATGGCTATAGAGAAGAGAGCAGATCAAGGCATTAAGCCCTACACTCTTTCCAGTACCTGTAGCGCCAGCGATCAGTAAATGCGGCATTTTGGTAAGGTCTGTAACCACAGGCTGACCTACAATATCCTGGCCAAGAGTCAGAAGGAGCCTTCCCCCGGTTTTTTGAAAAATATTGCTCGAAAGGATCTCCTTTAAATAGATTATATGCCTGGTTGTGTTTGCCAGCTCAATACCGATAACTGCCTTGCCGGGAATAGGGGCAACTATCCGGACGCTGTGGGTCCTGAGGGCCAGGGCCAGGTCGTCAGCAAGGGAGGCCACCTTGTTGATCTTAAT
>CAZPBZ010000234.1:0-2918 GCA_964584765.1 uncultured Thermodesulfobacteriaceae bacterium | reverse complement strand
TCTTTATCTTGACCAGGAATCGGCAGAGGAAATTGGGTGATACGGCTTGAAACTTGAAATTGGAAAGTAGAAATTAGAAAGAGGTTAAGAACACCGTGGGCTATAAGATAATACGATCATCTGAAACAGTATAAAAGCATGAAACCCAAATTTCCAATTTCTAATTTCCAATTTCAGCATTCCCATGTCTCCCTGCCCCTTGATTCTTCCCTGATCGGCTGGCTGGCTGAGGATATACTGGCCCGGGATCCGGAAGAACGGGATCTGTCCCGAACAGCAGTTGTCTTTCCAGGCAGGCGCCCGGCCCTATATTTGCGAAGGGAGCTTGGAAGGCTTATTGGCGGTCCTTTCCATCCCCCCCAAATTTTCGACATAGATAGCTTCATGGCCTATATGGCAGGCAAATCACCTGGTGGATATGACAGGAGAGATGCCGGCCAGGTGGAATTGCTGCACCTGGTCTACACCACTGCAAGGGGCCTGGCAGCAGATGGCGAACATCTGTCACTACCTGCCATGACATCCAGTTTTGAGGGCTTTTTTTTCTGGGGTATGAAATTCCTTGATCTTTTTGATGAGTTCGGGACAGAACTGGTCCCTCCTGCCCTGATTAAACAGGCCGTGCCGGCAGCACTGGCTGATGCGGGCATTACTGAGGAGGCAAGAGGGCTCTGGCCCATTCTGCCCGGACTTTACAGCAAATGGCTGGGCACATTGGCCGGAAATTCTCTCTGGTCCAGGGGCGAAAAGTATCGTATTGCAGCAGAGCACATAGATGGGCTGGAATGGCCCTTTTCACAAATATATCTTGCGGGTTTTGCAGCACTCAACCGGGCAGAGGAAAAGGTCTTTTCTGTCCTGACCAGGCTTGGTATTGCCCGTGTAGTAGTCCAGGACGGCCCATCTCCATGGCAGACAGGTGATGCCAAATGGGAGCACCTTGAGCGCCTGCGCTCTGTATGCCATGGCACATGGGATATTGAAATCACCAGATCAACCAATCAACCAATCAACCAATCACCAAATTCTTTCTTCTATCAGGGCTTTGACCTCCATTCCCAGTTACAGATGGCTGAAGATGTATTTGCTCGTGAGCTGGAAGGCCAGGAAGGGCTTGCACCGGATCAGGAGGCCGTAGTCCTTCCAAGGCCTGAACCCCTTATCCCGTTGCTGAGCCGGCTCTTTGAGGATACGTCTGTTCCGTATAATATATCCATGGGCTATCCACTTGAACGGACAGCACTTGCCCAACTGCTTGACTCAGTATTTGAGGCACAGGAGGGACTGGTAGATGGTAAGTACTACGCTCCTCATTACCTGGCTGTGCTCAGGCATCCATACATAAAAAGCCTGCGATTATACAGCCCCTTAACCTCCAGTCAACCAGTCAACCAGTCAACCATTTCGTCCCTTAGGTCTGTGGTCCATTTTTTTGAGGCTTGGCTGGTCAGGGAAAAGAGAAGCTTTGTAAGACTTGATGAGCTTGAAAAGGCAATCGCTCACTTGGATGAGGAGGATTTTCCCGCTTCTCATTTTTTGTCCCTTGTTCATCAGATGTGTTTCAGGGCCTTTGAGAAGCTGAAGAAAGTGGGTGAACTCGCTATGGCCCTTAAGAGACTGCTTGAGTGGACAGTGGAGTATGGGACAGCTACCGGTTATCCACTCACCGGTGAATTTATGACAGCCATGGTAGGGCTTCTGGATGAGCTTGAAGCCGGGCCTGTCGCCAAGGAGACTGCTTCAGCCCCTGGTCTTCACTCGCTGTTTGGTCACCTGGTGCGGCAGACCAGGATTCCATTCCAGGGGATCCCTTTAGAGGGTCTTCAGATACTGGGTTTTTTGGAGACAAGGTGCCTGAAGTTCCAGCGCGTGATGATTTTTGATGTTAACGAGGGTGTGCTTCCCCCTGAAACCAGGCCGGATCCTGTCCTGCCTCCGGATCTGCGGAAGCATCTTGGCCTTCCTGATAAGAAACAGGCCATTGAGATCAGCCGGTACCATTTCCAAAGGCTGCTGGCAGGGGCCGAGGAGGTCCACTTATTCTTTTCTGAAGACAAAGGCCAGGTAAAAAGCCGGTTTATTGAGGAGCTTATATGGGAAGCTGAGAAGCAGGCAGGCCGCCGGGGTGTGATTCCCATTCACAGCCCGGTTATGGTCCCAAGGCCCAGGATTCCCTCTGCTTTCCCTGTGAAGAAGACTCCTCAAATCATTGATCTTCTCTCGTCATTCACCTTTTCGGCAACTGCCCTTGATACCTATCTCTCTTGCCCTTTCAGATTTTATGCAAAGTATGTCCTGGGATTGGATGTCCCGGAGACTATAGATAGGGATGAGATCGATCCCCTTCTGGTGGGTAACCTGGTGCATGACATACTAAGAGAGTTTTATCTGCCATGGCTGAACAGAGAGATTCAATTCGAAGCTGATTATGATAATGACCTTGTGACAAAGTCTGACATGGCACTTGAGGGGATCTTTGGGCCAAGGGCGGAATGGAGCGGAAGTGTGAGACTCTTCAGGGAGGTCTTGCTCTATCGTCTCAAAAATTTCCTGCGGCTTGAGAGAGAACACGCACAGGGTCACCTGTTGATGGGCCTTGAGGTTTCTTGCAAAATGGATTTCAACCTTGAGCAAGGTCGCAAGGCCAGGGTAAAAGGAGTGCTCGACAGGGTGGAAAGGGACAAGAAGGGTCTTGTCTGGGTTATAGATTACAAGACCGGCAGTAAAATACAAATGCCCAGAGCCACAGTTGCCTCCGAAGTCTCAGGCAGGGAGGCAATTAAGCAGGAGATAGTCTCCTTCCAAATGCCCATGTACCTGCTCCTGTGTGACCAACACTACGGCCTCGGGTCCGGATGGTCCGGAATGAATGCGGCCCTGTATGGGCTGAGGGGTCTTGCGGACTCGAGCAACTTGAA
>CAZPBZ010000233.1:0-2923 GCA_964584765.1 uncultured Thermodesulfobacteriaceae bacterium | reverse complement strand
CCTTTGTCCCGGAAGATCTGGACAAAGTCTGGCTGGTTATTGCCGCTACTAACGATACTGAGGTCCAGAAATTAGTATATAACGAAGCATTATCACAAAAAATCTTTTGTAATGTTGTAGACCTGCCGGAGTTTTGCAGCTTTATTGTCCCTTCTGTAGTCAGGCGAGGGGATCTCTGCCTGTCCATATCTACTGGAGGCAAGAGTCCCGCCCTTACCCGGCACCTTCGAAAAGAGCTTGAACAGAACCTTGGTTCGTTCTATGGCGACTATGTCTCTCTGTTGGGGGAGTTGAGGCAGTTGATAATTAAATCTTATAGTGATCCAGTAACCAGGAAGGATCTCTGCCAGTCCCTTGCAGACCCGGAAGTAATGGCCTGGGTTAGAGAGGGTGAATGGGACAGGGTGGAGAGATGGGCTGTTTCTCTATGTGGGAAGGAGGCCGCTAATATTGTCTTGAGTTTTGCAAAAGGCTCTATTGAGTGTTAGATTTAGTCCTTGTCATTCATAATAAGAAAATGACCGTAGAACCTAATGTTGGAATACTGGCAAAAATCCAAGCCTCAACAACCTCATGTAAATTCAATGAGTTGTAGAATTTCCGAGACGTTCAATTAACCGCCATGCATAAATTCCTTTTTCAGATCACAGTCTTTATATATTTTGTCAGTACGGTCGGCTTTCTTATCCACATCATTACCCTCAGAAAAGATGCGGAACGGATGGCCACTGTTTTTTTATCCGTGGGTTTTGGTTTTCATACTGCGGCTGTTTTAATGCGCTGGTTTGTGGGAGGTCATCCGCCTCTTGTTAACCTCCACGATTCTCTGTCTTTCCTGGCCTGGGCAATGGTTGGCTCTTTTCTCCTGTTTCAATGGCGATGCAAATTAAAATCTCTCGGGGCCTTTGTGATACCTTTCGCATTGATTGTAATGACTGCTTCATCTTTTCAGTCAAAGGAAATTCTGCCTCTGTCTCCGGTCCTCAAGAGTATCTGGCTCCCTATTCATGCCATTATCTGTCTGTTTGCAGATGCTATTTTTGCCTTGGCCTTTTGTATTGCCATTATGTTCTTGCTCCAGGAAAGACAGATAAAGAAGAAGCGGTTAGGGGCCGTGTTTCAGAGACTGCCTTCCCTTGAGACCCTGGATGCCATGAACGAGCGCTGTTTGACCGTGGGATTTCCCCTGCTGACCCTGGGGATAGTGACCGGATCCATTTGGGCTGAGAAGGCCTGGGGATCATACTGGAGCTGGGACCCAAAGGAAACATGGTCACTGATTACCTGGTTTATTTATGCAGCCCTTTTTCATCAGCGACTTACAATAGGTTGGCGAGGGCGAAAGGCTGCTATTATGACATTAGTTGGTTTTGCTGTTTTGGTCTTTACCTTCCTGGGAGTAAGTCTGTTACTTTCTGGTGCCCATTCCTATGCCACTTGGCTTAAATAGACCGCAGATAGTCCTTCTGGGAGTGAATCATAACACCGCACCTGTGGAAGTGCGGGAACGCCTTTCCCTGAGCGGAAGTGATACCCCTGCCCTGAGACTGTTTGCCGAACTTCCTTCCTGCGAAGAGGTTGTGTTTCTTTCCACCTGTAACAGGGTAGAAGTCCTGGTTTCTGCAAATCGCCCGGATGAGGTCAAAGAATCAATAAAAGAGCTGTGGCTGGATAGGGAAAAAATGGATTCCAACACACTCCAGGGAGCATTATATGAATACGAAGGCATGTCTGCCATCAGGCACCTTTTCAGGGTGGCCTCCAGCCTTGACTCCATGGTTGTGGGGGAGCCCCAGATCCTCGGCCAGCTGAAGGATGCTTACCGTATGGCCTTAGAGGCTAAGACTGCGGGCATGGTCCTCAATCGTCTGCTTCACAAGGCCTTTTCCGTGGCCAAGAGGGTCAGGACTGAAACAAGGATCGCAAGCCATGCCGTCTCTGTCAGTTATGCGGCAGTCGAGCTTGCTAAAAAGATTTTTGGGGATCTTGCGGGCAAAAACGGCATGCTGATAGGTGCGGGGGAAATGGCTGAGTTGGCCGCACAGCATCTTATTGCCAGCGGTGCCGACAAGCTGGTCGTGGCCAACCGTACACTCTCCCGGGCAGTAGATCTCGCCCGGTCCCTTGGAGGAAGCGCCATATCCCTGGAAGAGGTGGGGGACGCTCTGGTTGATGCGGACATAGTTATAAGCTCTACCGGTGCCCCCGGGATTATTCTCAGCAAAGACCAGGTAAAACGGATTATGCGTCCCAGGCGTCATCGCCTCTTGTTCTTTATTGATATTGCAGTGCCAAGAGACATTGATCCCAAGGTCAATGATATAGATAACGTATATTTATACGATATTGACGATCTGAAAGGGGTTATAGAATTCAATAAGGCAGAACGCGAAAAGGAAGCATCCAAGGCGGATCGCATGGTGGAGGCCGAGGTTATCAAGTTCATGGCCTGGATGGAATCTCTGAATGTGGTGCCTGTAATTCAACACCTTCAGGAAAAGGCCGAGGCAGTGAGGCAGAAAGAACTTTCACGAAGCCATAAAGTCCTTGAATCCCTCAATGATGAGCAGCAAAAGGCCCTGGATGTCCTCACAAGGTCCATTGTGCAAAAGATACTCCACGATCCTATAGTCTATATCAAAAAAGGGGCTCAAGAAAAGAATAGCGGGATGATGTTGGACGCTGCTTGCCGTCTTTTTGGCATAGATGGCCTTGAAGAGACTCAAAGACAGCAGGATAAAGACCTTTATAAAGACCTTTCTGACGCCAACCAGGATAAAACTATAGGGAAGCCGTCCTCAAACTGAACAGTGTCTCTGGACTGGGTTGCCCTTTAAGAGTCAACGGCAGATTTGACCCCTTTACCCTTTATGTTTCTGGCAGGCCAACACCATTTTGATTTCTCCATAGGAATAGTCATCTC
>CAZPBZ010000232.1:0-2963 GCA_964584765.1 uncultured Thermodesulfobacteriaceae bacterium | reverse complement strand
GTATTTTGGGGGGAAATCGTTACTGACTCAATCCCACGGCCAGTCCCTCATGTCATTTTTCAAGGCTCGCTACAAAATCAAAGGGATTTACTTTATGGACGAACCAGAGACGGCTCTCTCAGCGAAAAGCCAATTGGATTTGCTTGCGGTGCTCAAGGGCATGAGCCAGGCCGGGCACGCCCAATTTATCGTCGCCACTCATTCCCCAATCCTCCTGGCATGTCCTGGGGCGAAGATTCACAGCTTCGACCATGTGCCCGTTAAGCAGGTTGATTACGAAGAGACAGAACAGTTCCAGATATACAAGGGTTTTATGGAGGATAGAAATAAATATCTGGACGCAATATGAGAAAATACCGTTTGACTTTAAGCGCCGAACACATTAATTTCACAGACGTTTTGCCGGGCAATTGCGGTTCCTATATTGTACAAATACCCCTGGCTACTATATACATTTCGATGGCTTTTTGGTTGCGATACTCCCAATCTATGGGATTTTGGCTTGCGGACTTCGCCATATGAAATCGCAAAGCGATTATATTGAATAGTAGCCTTCAATATTTGTATAAGAGCCCAAATTCTCAAATCTTCAACGAAAAACTGACAGTACAAAGACAAGGAGAAAAAATGAAGAGAGCAATGTTTTTTCTTGACCAAAAGGACATGCCGACTCACTGGTATAACATCCAGGCCGATTTGCCAGAGCCCTTACCACCGGTTTTGCACCCAGGAACTGGCCAACCGGTAACCCCTGATGATCTGGCTCCGCTGTTTCCCATGGAGTGTATTATGCAGGAGGTAAGCACCGAACGATGGATTGAGATCCCCGAGGAACTGCAGGATATATACCATACATGGAGGCCAACCGTGTTGCACCGGGCATATCGTCTGGAGAAGGCCTTGGACACGCCTGCGAAGATTTTTTACAAATATGAAGGAACAAACCAGGCCGGAAGCCATAAGCCCAATAGTGCTACGGCCCAGTGCTACTATAACATGAAGGAAGGCATCAAACGTATAACTACCGAGACCGGCGCCGGGCAGTGGGGAAGTGCCCTGAGCATGGCCGGTGCGTTCTTCGATGTGGAGATAAAGGTCTATATGGTCAGGATCAGTTACGACCAGAAGCCGTATCGCCGCATAGCAATGGAAGTCTGGGGGGCCAAGTGTATACCCAGCCCCAGCACGGAAACCCAAGCAGGAAGAGATATGCTGGAAAGATGGCCCGATTGCCCCGGCAGCCTAGGACTCGCCATTAGTGAAGCAATAGAGGAGGCTGTAAGTCGTGATGACACCCACTACTCTCTGGGCAGTGTGCTCAACCATGTATTGCTACACCAGACTATCATAGGGGAGGAAACAAGGAGACAGATGGAGATGGCAGATGCCTATCCCGATATTATCGTAGGTAACATTGGCGGTGGCTCTAACTACGCCGGCCAATTCCTGCCTTGGATCAGGGATAAGATCAGCGGGGAAAAGCCGAATCTGCGCGTCATCTGCGTTGAGCCTGAAAGTTGCCCCACAGTGACCAGGGGATTATATGCATATGACTTTGGTGACGCGGTCGGGATGACTCCTCTGCTCAAGATGCATACCTTAGGCCACGGCTTTATTCCACCTCCGGTTCATGCCGGCGGATTGCGCTATCATGGGATGGCGCCAATTGTATGTCACCTTCGTGAACTGGGCCTTGTTGAAGCCGTATCCACACCTCAGGTTCCCACCTTTGAGGCCGGGGTACAGTTTGCCCGCACCGAGGGAATTATTTCAGGACCTGAGCCATGTCACAATATCAGGGTGGCCATTGATGAAGCCCTTAAATGCAAAGAATCCGGCGAGGCAAAAACAATCCTGATAGCCCACAGCGGACATGGGCACTTCGACCTTTCCTCCTATGATAGGTACCTGTCGGGTGAGCTGGTGAATTATGCTTATCCCGAGGAAGACGTAAAGAGAGCCCAGGCCGATCTGCCCAAGATACCGATTTGAGAACGATGTTCTTAAACGGTTTAATATTTTTTTTAGCGGCGTACTCACAACCTTTATGTATTAAGGACTGTGAGTGCGCCTTTTTACCATAGAGGGCAAAAAGATTGATTGAACAGTACGACGATAAGATAATTCGATGCCCCAGGGTGGGCGGCGAGGTCAATTTTAAGTACTGCCGTTTTGAGAATAACATGTTCCCCTGTGGATGGATAGTCGGCTGCTGGCACAAGCGGATGGATATCAATAAGTTTCTGGAAGACCAATACTCGAATGGAGAGCTTGACCGAATATTCGCTCTCCCAAGACCTAAAGTTGAAAGCCTGGTGAACTTGATTGAACAGGCGAAACAGAGGAAGAAAGAGGAATCGTGATGCGAGCTGGATGCCGAATTAAGTCCGGCATAACGAGAGAACTTTAGACTCTCAATTTACTATCTTTAAAATTTTAAAAAGGAGATTTGAACATGATGAAACGCAGTATGATGTCTTTTTTGTTTTTTGTGGTGATCATGATAATGCCGGGTACAACGGTCCAGGCCTATGATTTGCCTGCGGTTAATCTGGGATTTACAAGTTTTCTTGACGGAGGCCCTCCTGCCGGACCGGGACTTTATTTTGCACAATACATTTTACAAACCAGGACGGCGATAGTGCTCTGCCCTCATTTGCAGATGAAGATTTAAATGCTTGGATAAGCCTTTCACAGGTCATCTACCAGTCGAATCAGGATATATTTTTAGGTGGCAAATGGGGGCTTGATGTTATTGTTCCCGTTGTTGCTCTTGATTTGGATTATGGCACTTCTAATTCCGCTTTTCCCCAGGACAATGGCTCTGGTTTAGGAGATATTCTTGTTGGTCCTTATTTACAATGGGATCCTGTTATGGGAAAAAATGGGCCAATTTTTATGCACAGAGTAGAGTTACAGATGATCTTCCCAACAGGAGAGTATAGTCAAAACAAAGAACTCAA
>CAZPBZ010000231.1:0-2980 GCA_964584765.1 uncultured Thermodesulfobacteriaceae bacterium | reverse complement strand
ACGAAAGCACGAAAGCACGAAAGAAATAGGACATATTTAAGACTGATTGTGCCTTCAATAGTTGCATGCGGTGCCATCTTTCCTTAGAGTGTATCTGCAGTCTTGAAGAGCTGAAAAAAGATCGAAAAAACCAACACAGTATTCGTATCAACGATCAATAACGTTCCTCCAAGACGTATAAATGAAATTGTGCATAGCAAGAGAGCTATTACTGCGGACACTGCCCTTCGACTTGGGAAATTTTTTAAATGGGGAAGAGTACTCCTTAAAGCAAGCTCGTGAAAAAATTGCAACACCAGACCAATTATCTCGTTGGTGTCATCTCCGATACGCACGGTTTTCTTCCGCCAGGGGCGGTCAAGACATTCCAGGGCACGGACTTGATCATTCATGCTGGAGACATTGGTAAGCTGGATATACTTAAAACTTTGCAATCAATCGCTCCTGTTGTCGCAGTACAAGGAAACATGGACTATGGCGAATGGACGGATGATCTCGCTCAGGCAGAAGTAGTTGAAGTAGGCGAGGTCTTGCTGTATGTGCTTCATGATGTGTATCAACTCGACGTAGAGCCGTCCGCAGCCGGTTTTGGTGCCGTTATAAGTGGTCATTCTCACAGGCCTTCTGTTGAGGATGTGCGTGGGGTGCTGTTTTTAAATCCAGGTAGCGCGGGGCAGCCAAGACATGGATATCCAGCCTCTGTCGCTTTGCTTCTAATACATGGAACCTATTTGGATGCACAGTTTGTTGAACTGGAAGGAGTTTCGTTATAGATTTTACATTAAAGCAGGTATTGTCCCTGTCCTGAGTGTGAGAAGTGCCAATTATTCCATCAAAAAAGGAGAGCCAAATTGGAAAAGATTACAGCATCCTTGTCATTGCTCTGCTCGTGGCTATCCGGGACAAGCGATCAATTTGAATAGCTCTATCGCACAGTTCGAAAAATTTCCACCTGTGCAGTCAGATTTCATCTTGCAACTTCAATTACTTTCTCACCACTGGTACCTCACCACTATACTTCTGCCCTTACGAATCAACGGTTCTGATTTTCGGTAAACCATGGACCTTTGATCCCTAAACCAGTGAACGGTTACATAAATATCTTACGAATTTGTAAAAACACGGATCTAATCTTACAAGAATGTAATGATAATCAAATAGCTTCTCCTCTCACTTCTTATCATTTCTGTTTCTAACAAACTGTTTTGACACCAAAAAATGCTGAAGACCTCTTATGGCATCAATATTGAGTATAGGTCAGGAATAACTCGCATACAACGTGACGGCTGACGGCATTTTGCAACTGCAAGAGCATAATCAAAAATGGAGGAGTGCTATGATTAAACACGAAAGAAAGTGATTGATGAGTAAACGATCGTTTCAGGTGCTGTGGCTGAAAGGCTGAAATTTAAGGCCTACTTGTGCTATGCCGCTGCACCATGCCTGTTCATCTACCCGATCTATGGCCACTGGGTCTGGGGTGGAGGATGGCTTAGTTCACTTCCCTTTGGCATTGGCTTTGCCGACTTTGCAGGTTCGGGAGTGGTTCACGCCGTAGGCGGGATCGTAGGTCTTGCCGGCGCAATTGTGCTTGGTCCCCGCTTTGGAAAATATGACAAGGAAGGCAACCCCCGTGTGATTCCGGGCCACAGCATGGCCCTGGCCGCACTTGGCACCTTTATTCTCTGGTTCGGATGGTTCGGCTTCAACCCCGGTAGCACCTTATGGAAAGGGGAGAGGCAGCTATTTAGTATTGTAGGGCAGAAATAATTTTTAACAAATGAGCCTTGCAAAATCCTAAATTTTACAAGGCTCAAACATCGAAAAATAAGGAGACAGTATTATGAGAAAAAGGAACAAAGACAGGAATTGGACAAAAATACTTTTGCTGGTACTGGTATGCTGTATGGCAACCGCAGCATATGCCTGGGCTGATGAGGAAGAAAAACCGACAGCGGATGTCTCTATAAGCCTCATGAGCCAGTATATATGGCGTGGCCAAGAGCTCAGCAGGGATAGCCTGATCATTCAGCCATCTCTTACCATTGGCTATAGGGGTTTTGCTGCCAATATATGGCAAAACATTGACACTGATTATTGGGATACCACAGATGACGTAGACAACCTGAACGAGACAGATATTACACTCTCTTATGGCCATGACTTTGGCAGTTTCGGCTTGGAGGCAGGTTATATCTGGTATTCTCTGGATATGGCAGATGATAGCCATGAGGTATATGCCTCTGCTACTCTCAACACCCTACTTTCGCCAACCTTGACTGTTTACAGGGAGTTTGCCCACTATCCCGGCACCTACATCACCTTGGGTATATCTCACAGCATCGAGTTCCCTTGGTATGACATGAGCCTGGATCTTGGTCTGCAAGGCAGCTATTTGATCTCCGACGACGAGGATGCTTATCCGGAACCAGGCGATCCGGATGATGAATATAATGACTTCCACGATGGTCTGCTTTCCGCTGCCCTGAACATCCCTGTAAACAAGTATATTACAGTGACACCTGAGCTTGACTGGTCCTTCCCTCTCTCAAATGATGCGGCTGATGATATGCAGAGAACAAATGCCGGACATGGTGGTAAGGATAACTTCTTTTACTGCGGTGTATCGGTAAGCTTGGCATTTTAACTAAAGTCTCCATCTAAGTATAGTGCCAGCCGCTGGCCAATTCCTCGGCCAGTTGGCCGGCACACCTTATTTGGAAAACCATTTAGTTACAAAAATGTAGTATTTGGGACGAGAAACTACAAAGATGTAGTATTTTCTAATACGCTAAGGAAATGCCAAAAAGTAAAAAAATATAGAAAAACAGGAGGTTAGATGAGAATTTGAGCCGTGGCATCAGACTTGCGAATTATCTTTCTTCTTAGATACAAAAGTTACAAAAATGTAAATACCAAGGAAAAAAACATATGGCTCAGATTCAGGCTGGAGACACTGCATTTATACTGATTGCAGCGG
>CAZPBZ010000230.1:0-2987 GCA_964584765.1 uncultured Thermodesulfobacteriaceae bacterium | reverse complement strand
GCCCCTTCAAGGATCGGTGCCTTTGCTCCGTTCAGGATTGTGGCGCCACAATCCACACCGGGACGCAGGGCACTGGGCATGGTATTGATGCAGTGCATGCAGCGCACACACTCGCGATCGTCAATCTTGAGCTTATTGCCATCCATCACCATACACTTGCTGGGGCAGAGATCAATGACCTCTTTCTGGATGTCGAATGGGCCCCAGTCACGATCAGAGTGCGCACCGGCATTGGGCTTTAATTCCCCGCCGATATAGGCCTGGACCGCCTTCTGGTCTATACGGATATTGTCCCGCCAGGTGCCGATAATGGAACAACATGAACGTGCAATTGCCGCCACGCAGTCATTGCAACAACCTGAGACCTTGAACTTGAACTTGTATGGAAATGCCGGACGATGGAGCTCGTCCTGATAGGTCATGGTCAGGTCATAGCAGATGGCCTGTGTATCAAGGCACGAATATTCGCATCGGGCCTTGCCCATGCAGCAGGAAGGGGTCCTCAGGTTGGATCCGGATCCGCCCAAGTCCATGTCGAACTGGTGGGTCAGGTCGTAAAAAACGGGCTCCAATTCATCGGTTGTGGTCCCGAGAAGGACCATGTCGCCTGTTGAGCCATGGAAGTTGGTTATGCCGCTTCCGCGGTGATCCCACATATCACAGAGCTTACGCAGGAACTTGGTATTATAAAACTTACTGGCCGGCTGATTGACGCGGATGGTATGAAAATGGGCAATGGAGGGAAACTGTTCCGCGACGTCTGAGTAACGACCAATAACCCCGCCGCCATATCCAAAGACACCTACAATACCACCGTGTTTCCAGTGCGTCTCTTTGTGCTTGTAAGAGAGCTCCATCTGACCCAGAAGATCGTAACAGCACTGGACTCCGCTCTTAGCTCTAGTCTCCAGGTCGTCAACGAAACTCGGAAATGGACCGGACTTTAAGTCCTCCATCATCGGAGTATCATGTTTTTTAAGATCTGCCATTTAATTCTCCCTCCTTAATAGAATGTTGTTGATAGCAATTTCAGTTAAGGAATATATACTAACATATCCCTTTTTGGCACTCAAAACAGTACCAACACAAAAAAATGAATCATCATTCGGCAAAGTACAAAAAATTTCTACAACTATGAATCTGTATAATATCTTTTTACTTGATTTGTCAACCCCAAAATATCAGTTAAGATACAGGCACTTCTTTTTTTATTTTCTTGAGTTTTATCTGTAAACAGGGAATTCTCTCCATTAATAGATTGATGATTTTGTAAAAATACAGCAAAACAGAAATTACATACAAGATTCAGTGTAATGCTATTGCTGAGATACCAACATGCTGTATGTGAAATCGCTTGTCAGGATTTTACAAGACCATCATGCATTACGAAAGGGGGGATTTTATCATGAGGATAACTTTTTTATTAAACCGAATAGCTATTCAGTATACTATGTTCCATAGAAATAACCGTTAATGGGTTCAAAGGTTCAAATGAAATACTGCGATTTGCATACACATACCACGGCATCCGACGGTTCTGATTCACCTGCTGAAGTAATACAGCTTGCCGTAAATTCAGGTCTTGCAGCAATTGCGGTCACCGACCATGATACTGTGGCAGGTTTTCCTGAGGCCCTTGAGGCATCTGAGAAACTTGGAATAGAGATACTCCCCGGTGTGGAGCTGAGCATCCAGATATCACATGGCACCCTGCATGTCCTGGCCTATCTCTTTGATTCGGGTTCACCTGAATTGAATGAGGTATTGAAACAGGTCCAATCCGCAAGGGCCTCCCGAAATCCTTTGATTCTGGAACGTCTTAAGGACCTGGGCTGTCCGATATCCTGGAGTGAGCTGGAGGAAATGGGCAAAGGGGGGCAGATCGGCCGCCCGCACATTGCAAGGGCCATGGTAAATCGAGGTTATGTAAAATCCACGAATGAGGCCTTTGCCTGTTATCTGAAAAAGGGCGCCCCTGCTTATGTTCCAAAGTCCATCCTCAGTCCGGAAAAGGCAATAACTACCATACATAAGGCAGGAGGTCTGGCGGTCCTGGCCCATCCCATGTCACTTGAATTTGGAACTCCCGCACACCTGGATGAGCTTGTAGCAAAGTGGACAGAGCAAGGTCTCGACGGCATCGAATGTTACTATAGCATGCATAGCAAGGAGCTAATCAATCTGTCTCTGTCGCTTTGCAAGAAGTATGACCTGGTCCCCACCGGCGGTAGCGACTATCATGGCAAGGCCAAACCAAAAATAATGCTGGGCAAAGGCACAGGAGGACTCAGGGTGCCGTATAGCTGTGTTGAGGCCCTCAGGGAGAGGTGGAATAAAGGTGGAGGGTAGAAGGCTGAAGGCTGAAGGTTCAGGGCTTAACGTGATTTCTCCTTCCCACATCTCACGACTTCAGTTTTTTCGGCTCCTTCTTTTCTTGGTTTCTTTTCTTTCACTTTTTCCCTTCAGCCTTCTACCTTCCACCTTCCACCTTTCCTTTGCGGCCGAGCCGGACTACGGCGATGCCATTGTCTTGGGATCCATCGGGGACGCCACTACCCTGGTTCCCATGCTGGCCTCTGACGCCACGTCGCATCAGATCTCAGGCCTTATTTATAACGGCCTGGTTAAATACGACAAGGACCTCAACTTGGTGGGAGATCTGGCTGAGTCATGGACAATCTCTCCCGATGGACTCACCATCACCTTTAAGCTCAGGAAGGGAGTTAAATGGGAAGACGGTAAGACGTTTACCTCTGAGGACGTACTCTTTGGTTTTGAGACCATCACAGCACCAGGCACCCCGACTGCCTATGCGGGCGATTTTCTGGAGGTCGAAAATGCCGAAGCACCTGACCCTTATACATTTAAGGTGACGTACAGGGAGCCATTTGCCCCTGCCCTGAGTTCCTGGGGGAATTTGGTTGTGCTGCCGAAGCACCTGCTGGATGGAAAAGACATTACAGAGAGTCCCTTTGGACGAAACCCTG
>CAZPBZ010000229.1:0-3008 GCA_964584765.1 uncultured Thermodesulfobacteriaceae bacterium | reverse complement strand
GCAAGGATTTCCTTTAAATAGACTATATGCCTGGTTGTATTTGCCAGCTCGATGCCTATAACTGCCTTACCGGGAATAGGGGCAACTATTCGGACGCTGTGGGTCCTGAGGGCCAGGGCCAGGTCATCAGCAAGGGAGGCCACCTTGTTGATCTTAATCCCTGGTGCAGGCGAAAATTCGTACATTGTAATAACCGGTCCGGGACATATCTCTACCACGTTTCCGGCAACTCCAAAGTCCAGGAGTTTTTTCTCAAGCAACCGGGCATTGGAGAGATAGACCTCCCTGTCTATTTCCTCATTTTCTTCCGGCGGGTCATTCAGTAAGGTCAAGGGCGGCAGAGAAAAGTCCCCTGCGACCGGGCTTATCTGAAACCTTGATTGCTCCTGCCCCTTGACATCCTGTCCCTTTTTGTCTGAATCTCTCCGAGAATCGATAATCTTGGGGATATCCGTTACAGTGCCTTCAAGATTGGCGTCTTTTACTGAGGCCTGTCTCAAGTTTTGCCCGACGGACTTTCGAAGCCTGGTTCGTTGAAAAAGACCGCGCTTTTTGATTGAAGAGATAGCCGGCCAAATACCTGCCAGGGAAAAGGTGGTCGCAGCCAATAGGCCGGTGATGAACAGGACCACTCCGGACAATATGGTTCCCCATTCTCCGATCCAGTTAATAAGAAAATTAGTAAGACTGAGACCTACAATTCCCCCGCTTGCGGCAGTGGGCGTGACAGCCGGGCCTTCACCAGTCGTAGACGATAGGGCAAAGGCCATACTTGTGGCCAGAAGCATGGCCGTCCAGCCAAAGATCAAAAATGGGAACGAAGGGAGTTGATCTTTTTTTGAACGGAAGAGAGACCATGCCATAGCAGTAAGGATTACCGGTATCCACCATGAAGCAAGTCCCAGCATTTCCATAAGAAAGGCAGCAAAATTGGCCCCTACAGGCCCCATCCAGTTGCTGGAACCTTTAAGCTCATAATGGCTAAGGGAAGGGTCCCCAGGGAAATAGCTCAGTAAAGAAGCGCAGGCGAATACTGCACCTGCCAGGAGAAAAAGTCCCAGCATTTCCTGAAAGATGGCCCCTTTCTGGTCTGAATTATTATTTTCGGCCCTTGATTTGGTTTTATAGGACATTCTTGCTCGGTCTTGTTTGAGTCTTAGTCTAAGGACGTTTCATTAAACACGCACCATATTTGATGTTTCAGTACTTTCGGATACATAATACTATAACGACATATGACTGGAAAGGCTCAAATGGTTCTTATGGTTAATTTGCTGATAGATATACTTGGAGATTTTTCTGACCTTTAGTACTGTGGTTTAAAACAGATTTTTTGAGATATAGATAGGGGGAATATCCTGTGAAAATAGCAGTAAGCGGCAAAGGCGGCGTGGGGAAAACAACCATCAGTGCCTTTCTTGTTCAGGCCTTGGCAGACAAGGGTAGGCAGGTGCTTGCCATTGATTCAGATCCAAGTCCACATCTTGCGAGAGCCCTTGATTTTCCGCAGGCAGAGGATATCTGCCCGATAGCGGAGATGCGAGAGCTTATTCAGGAAAGATCCGAGAGAGACGGCCCTTTTTACCGGTTAAATCCAAGGGTAAGCGATATCCCGGAGCGTTTTATGAGACAGAAAGGAAATATCAAGCTCATGGTGCTTGGGGCCATTCAACAGGGAGGGGCAGGGTGCGCCTGCGCTGATAATGCAGTGCTCAGGACCCTCTTGAATACCTTGCTCCTTTCCAAGGATGAGGACATAGTCATTGATATGGAAGCAGGAGTTGAACATCTGGGCCGGGGCACGATTGCCAGTGTTGACCACCTGTTGGTAGTAATTCAGCCCTATAGAGGAAGCCTTGAGACCGCAAGTAAAATATTAGCCATGGGAAAAGATTTGAAGATGAATCATCTTGAAATAGTGGCCAATCAGGTACATGGCCAAGAAGACCTGAACTACATACAGGAGAACTTAGGCGTCAAGCCAATAGGTGTCTTTTTTACCTCAGACGAGGTCAGGGAGGCTGAAAGGGCAGGGTCGCCGATCTATGAGGCCGGCTCCACCTTTGGGAAATCAGCCCAGGACCTCTTAGACATACTGGAGCAGATGAAATGATCAATACATTTCCTCCCCTTGCGGATGTGCAAAACATGCCTGACAATCGGCAAATCCCTCTGCGCAAGGTGGGCATAAAGAATATCCGTTACCCAATAACTGTCCTTGATAAGGCAAAAGGCACTCAACAGACAGTGGCCAGTGTCAATATGTATGTGAATTTGCCCCACCAATTCAAGGGGACACACATGAGCCGTTTTGTTGAGATCCTGAATGAGTATCGCAGGGAAATTAATGTCAAGACCTTTGCCAAGATTCTCGCTGAGATGAAGAACCGCCTGGACTCACAGGAGGCCCACCTTGAGGTGGATTTTCCCTATTTCATAGAAAAGCAGGCACCAGTGACCAAGACCACCGGGCTCATGGAATATGGCTGCGGTCTCCATGGCACCATGACCGATCGATTTGATATGATGTTGGTGGTCAAGGTGCCCATTACTACTGTGTGCCCGTGCTCAAAAGAGATATCTGATTACGGTGCTCACAACCAGAGGGGAGAGGTGAGGGCGTGGGTCAGGTTTGATCGTTTTTTATGGCTTGAGGACGTGATTACAGAAGTGGAAAAGGCGTCTTCTTCAGAGGTCTATTCCGTGCTCAAGAGACCCGACGAAAAATTCGTCACGGAAAGGGCCTATGAGAGGCCGATGTTTGTAGAGGACGTAGTAAGGACCGTATGCCAGGGTCTTAAAGCGTTGAAGGGAGTTATATGGTTTGCCGTTGAGGCGGAAAATTTCGAGTCCATTCACAACCACTCTGCTTATGCCTGCACTACTTTGGGAAATTCTGTTGAAAAAAGGACTCCAGGCAGCAATTAAAAGAACATCAGACCCGTTCCTCCACCTTTATTCTTCCCGCAGTGCCTCCACCGGGTCCTGGCGGGCAGCACGCCTGGCGG
>CAZPBZ010000228.1:0-3027 GCA_964584765.1 uncultured Thermodesulfobacteriaceae bacterium | reverse complement strand
CATCCTGGCGCTATCCCGATCCACCACAAGCTTTCCGGTTGGGTCCACCAGTCCTACAACAAACATGGTTGCAAGGAGATCTATTATTCCTGAACCGCATAATCCCTCCGGGGCCTTGCCGTCTTTGGTGTGAAACGTGACAGTCAAGTTGTTTCGGTCTATGTCCACCCGGTCTATGGCCCCTGTCTGTGCCCTCATACCACAGGAGAGAATCCCTCCCTCAAGTGCCGGGCCGGCCGCTCCTGCACAGGCCACCAGCCAATCCCTGTTCCCCAGCACTACCTCTGCATTGGTGCCGACATCCACGAGCATGGAGATCTCCTCCTTGAGGTGCATGCCTGAGGCCAGTATTCCTGCCAGAAGATCACCGCCAAAGTAACTCCCCACATTTGGAAAACAATAGAGCCAGGCCTGAGGATGGACGTTTATTCCAATTTCCCCGGGCCGGATCAGATCAAAGCGGTTAACCACGGGAATATATGGTTCCCGGCAGATATGGCCTGGATCAAGACCTAAAAAGAAGTGACACATGGTGGTGTTACCGGCCAATGCAATAAAGCAAATATCCCCCGGGCTCATGCCATGTCCTGCCACAATTTCCTGTACAGAGGAGTTAAAAAGGCCAATGACTTCAGACTGCAGTGTCTCCAAGCCATTGCTTTGTCCTGCAAAGAGGATCCTTTCAAGGATATCCTCACCGTGGACCCTTTGCGGGTTGGATTTTGATAGGGTCGAAACGATCTTGCCTGAACCAAGGTCCACCAGGTAAAAGACCACGGTCGTGCTTCCAAGGTCCACAGCCAGTCCGTAAGGCCGCAGAGAACCGCTTTCAGCGCTGACCTGGGCGATCTCCCAGCCGGAAGGCCCATCCAGCACCAATGTTTGCACCTTGTAGTTAGAGAAAAGGAGAATGTCAGGCAGGACTTTGCAGATCTTTAAGGGGAACAGCGGCGGCTGTCCCAGGATAGACTCCAAGGCTGCTCTTGCACGTGACTCGTGACTGCGGTTGTCGCCAAGAGACGGACTTGGGAGATCCAGACTGATTGCACGGGCTACAGGGTCAAAACGGTCCATTCCTAATTTGAAAACCTACTACTGATTTCTTTCCCGCTCGGTCTGGTCCGGAGTCACATCGATAATAAGAGAGCCTGGATCCAGATCACTATTGGCCTCACTACGCCTTGCACATTCCTTCTCAAACTGGTGCATGACCTTGCGAACACGCCATGCCATGTAGCCGGCCGCAATGGAAAAGACTACTACAGCGCCCAAAAACAGCGGCAGGGCCACAAAAAAGGCGGCCACGGCAAGCAGTCCCAGTCCCAACAGGGTCAGTGGAGACATATTAGTGGATTTGTAGTATATTCTGCGTTGTGTCATTTTAGTCCTTATTAGTTTCCGTAAAGGATATTCTTCAACAAGAAAAAGGAGTCGAGATCCATCTCCTCAAACCGGATTCCCATTCCTTTTTCATCCGCGCGAATTACACGCCCCTTTAAAAAAAGCACGAGCTTCGAACTGGTATCTGTAAGATGTAATTCCAGTTCACAGGGAATGCCGGCAGAAAACTTGATATCACTATAACAGTAAATTCCTTTCAGACTGATATCTCTTGTTTGATCGCAGCGTATCTCCTTGGCATCCTGTTTTAGAGACCACAGGTACGCTGCGGCCTTAAATGGGACCCGAATATATTTGCGCCGCTCATTATCTGTTACCATAATGCTGTCTCCTCAAGATCCTTCCACCATGGACCTGATCTTAAGACGCAGGCCCTGAAGCCTGATGAACCCCTCGGCATCTGCCTGGCTGTAAACATCGTCTTCCTCAAATGTGGCAAACTCAGGCCGGTATAGAGATTTTTCCGCCTTTCTTCCCACAACCTGACAGTTTCCTTTATATATCTTGAGTCGAACCCTTCCGTTCACATTAGCCTGGGACTCGTCTATAAGCCCTTGAATCAGCTCACGTTCGGGCGAAAACCAGAAACCGTAATAAATAAGCTCTGAATAACGGGAAACCAGGCTATCCCGCAAGTGCATAACCTCCCTGTCAAGAGTTATGGACTCAATGGCCATATGGGCTGTACGAAGAATAGAACCGCCCGGCGTCTCATAGACTCCTCTTGATTTCATCCCGACAAAACGGTTCTCAACCAGATCCACCCGTCCGATCCCGTTATCAGCACCTATAATGTTTAGCCTTGACAAGAATTCTGCTGCGGAAAGACGCTCACCGTCAAGGGCCTTCGGATCTCCCTGCTCAAAATCGATCTCCACATAAGATGGCTCATCGGGGGCGTTTTCAGGGCTTTTTGTCCACATAAACATGTCTTCATTGGGTTCTGCCCATGGGTCTTCCAGGATTCCACCCTCATAACTTATGTGTAGTAGGTTTGCATCCATACTGTAAGGCTTTGCCTTTGTAACCGGTACTGGTATGCCATGGGCCTTGGCAAAGTCCACGAGCTTCTGCCTGGAATTTAGGTTCCATATACGCCATGGAGCTATGATCTTAAGGTCGGGGGCAAGGGCCATGAAGGAGAGCTCGAAACGGACCTGGTCGTTTCCCTTTCCAGTGGCCCCGTGGCTGACCGCGTCAGCCTCGACTTCCCTGGCAACACGTACCTGTTCCCTGGCAATGAGGGGCCTTGCGATGGACGTACCCAGCAGATAGGCACCCTCATAAATGGCATTTGCCCTGAACATGGGAAAGACAAAGTCCTGAACAAACTCCTCTTTGAGGTCCCTTATCACTACCTCCGAGGCCCCTGTATTCAGGGCCTTCTGCTTCACAGCTTCCCAGTCCTCTTCCTGGCCTATATCTGCGGAATAGGCCACCACAGGGCAGTGATAGATCTCTTGTAGCCACTTAAGAATAACAGACGTATCAAGTCCGCCTGAGTAGGCCAAGACTATTTTGTTTATTTTTTGTTTCGGCATATAAGAATTCACCTGCCATTAATCTCTCAATTCCTCAATTTATAAACCAATCCTGAAGTTTCGCAGTTGAGAAAATACAAATCAA
>CAZPBZ010000227.1:0-3045 GCA_964584765.1 uncultured Thermodesulfobacteriaceae bacterium | reverse complement strand
AAAGACCCTAATAATTGAAGAAAGACATCCACTAAAACAAGGATTGAAACATAAGCCATAGAGATAGTGCGAATCAACAACTAACATTGAAGAAAGACATCCACTAAAACAAGGATTGAAACATGCAACATCCATTTTACAATGAGGTGGATTATCACCTTCATCTTTTTGGTTGAACAATACCTTCTGGCTTTGGCCGCCTGAATTAACCTGTTGATTCCTTTCATAAATCCTTTATTAAGGCCGGATTCGAACCATCTCATTATCCCTTCCCTGTGTGCCTTAATGGAAATTCCTATACTATCGAGTTATAATTGGTTTTGGTGTTTCGAGGATTTTCAGGCAGCTTCAGGAAAATAGACATATAAAAAATCTGGTAAAATACATGGGTAGAAAAATATTTATCGCGGCTTTTTCCATCCTCATAATAATCACTGTCTTTATACTTTACCAGCTTTCGCACCTTGGCGCATTCCTGAGGATCAGAAATTTAAACAATGCAAATTGTTCCATCCTGGCCAACCTGCCTGGCCCTGAAGACCTGCAAATAGATCACAAAAAAGAAATCTTATATTTTATAAGTTATAACCGTTGGGCACCTGAGCGTGGCGACTATGTTCGTGGTGGAATTTACAGCCTGGACCTAAAGGCCCCCCAGGCCAGCCCCAAACTGATATGTTCCGATCAGGTGGAAGATTTTCATCCACATGGATTCAGTTTGTATCAGGACAATGAAGGGAACAATCTGCTTTTTGTAATCAACCATAGGCAGGATGGCAGGCAAACCGTTGAAGTGTTTGAGATTCAGCTAAACGACCAGTTACAACACCTTGAAACCATAGAGAGCAGGTTGACCAAAGGACCCAACGATCTGGTCGCTGTGGGGCCAAGACAGTTTTACCTGACAGATATTAACAGGCCTTATAATGGTATCGGACTTAAAATCGATGCTTTACTTCAACTAAGCAAAGGTCGCGTAGTTTATTATGACGGCTCGGATTTTCAAATTGTTGCTGAAAATCTGTCTTTCCCAAACGGTATCAATCTCAGTAACAACGGAAAATTAGTTTATGTATCAGAAACCCTGGCAGGAAATATAAATGTTTTTCAAAGAGACCATGCATCGGGCCGTTTGAATCTTCTAAATTCCCATTTTGTCCGCGTTGGCTTAGATAATATTACAGTTTCACAAGATGGGAGCCTGCTGGTTGCGGTTCAGCCCAATTTGATTGCCCTTGCAAGACATTTTAAAAACCCGCAGGTGACGTCTCCCTCGCAGGTTTTGAAAATTAGGATCAATGAAGAAGGATATGATTTTCAGGAAATTTATAGTAATTCCGGTACGCAATTGTCCGGAGCAAGTGTGGCCGCATTGTATAAAAACAGGCTTATTATTGGAAGCGCCAGCGAATCAAAAATATTGTCCTGTTTCTATTGATTAGCTTTTCTGATGATACTTGAAGGACAGGGTCATCTTGGCGCGGTAAATAATAACCCCTCCGGCTCCGATTTTCATGTCTAGTTTAGTGATCTCCGCGATTCTGAGATCCCTAATAGACTTGCTTGCAGTTTCAATGGCATTCCTGGCAGCCTTCTCCCAGGACTCATCACTCGTTCCCACCAACTGGATGATCTTGTAAGTACTTTCAGACATTGTTACCTCCTTAAGTTTCGTGCCAGTTACAAAAGACCTCTAGAGCCTCTTTCAATTAAAGCCTGGTGTTGGATTGACCTCTCTGGAGATTCCATGATCAGATAGGGGTCTTTCTTGAAATTATCGGAGATTCTGGACGGTTGGTCAAGAAAATTAGTGGTCTACGGCTGAAATAATTGTGGGAACTTTGGGAACGCCTTTTTTGAATTTGTTGAATAACTATAGGGATAATGCGGCGTTGGGGTGGATAACAAATGACAGGTCAACAAATTCAAAAACGTCTATAGGTTTATTATATGCATCAAAAAAGCTTGACTTGTATATTGCTGTAATATACATATATGATTAATGAAAAACGAATTTGAATGTTTTTTGGGTTTCCAGTGGGATCAAGGAAATATTGATAAAAACCTTATCAGGCATAAGGTCGAAAACTGGGAGTGTGAGCAGATATTTTTCAATAGACCGCTCCTTGTTCTCGACGATTTCCAACATTCGATCCCTGAAAAACGGTGGGCTGCATTTGGCAAAACGGATGCCGATCGTTTTCTTATTGTGATATTCACAAAGAGAGGTGATCTGATCAGAGTAATTTCCGCAAGGGATATGAATAAAAAGGAGAGGAAGTTTTATGATGAAAAAGGATAAAGCAATCCCTAAATTCAAAAACGAAGACGAAGAACGTGAATTCTGGGCTACTCATTCTCCACTTGATTATTTTGATACAAAAGATCTCAAAAGGGCTTCTTTCCCTAAACTAAAGCCATCGTTAAGATCAATCTCAATTCGTCTGCCAGAGGGTATGCTGGCTGAACTAAAAACCCTCGCAAATAAAAAGGATGTGCCCTACCAAAGTCTTGCAAAAATCTACCTTGCCAGGCAAATTTCCTTGGAGCGTGGATCTTTCCTCACTGCTCCGAAAAAGAAAAATCAGGACTATGTCTAAGGAAAGCCGTGTCTGAGTGAACTTCATGGCTGAAATAATTGTGGGATTGAAGCGACAAAGATCTTCCGAAACAAAAGGGACCGGTTGCTCCTTCAGGTAATCTCACCAGGAAAGCTACATCCCGCATGGCAGACAGGGACACCATCTCACGATGATGCCCTTGCCTTCGGCTAGTACTTTCGTTACCATCATCAAATGTATGATCCCCGCATGTGCCGTCCAAGACCTGGAGGGAGCTTATCAAAAAGGTCTGGGAGGTTGATCCCCTGACCTGCCCCCAATGCGGTTCTGACCTGCCCGCCATAGCGAGCTCAGGCGAGGCGGGCGGGGATGCGGATCATCAGCCTGATCCAGGACCCGGATGTGATTCGCCGGATACTTGAGCACCTTGGTCTTTGGAGGCAGGATACGGGGTCTCGATGCAAGAAGCCAAAACCTGGGTATG
>CAZPBZ010000226.1:0-3057 GCA_964584765.1 uncultured Thermodesulfobacteriaceae bacterium | reverse complement strand
TACAATTTTGCATTGTGCAATATCAGTTGATTATGAGTACCAGAAACATGGATTTCGACTTTTTACAAGTCTGTCACTATTTATAAAAAACTTATTAAGACCAAGATTGAGGAACACCATGAATAGACATCTGCTTGCAGCTACAGACGGTTCTCCAAATGCCCACAACTCACTGAAATACATAGCCGGGATATATCAAGATGTCCCGGATATTGATGTTACACTCATAAGCGTAGCAGAACCTCTGCCGTCGTTCCTGACTGCTGGAAGTAGGAGTTTCCAGGCGGAGAAGAGCCGTCTCAAGCGTCTTGATGATATAAATAAGCAGAGGCAGCAGGAATGTGCCGGCATACTGGAAAGAGGCAGGGCTTTACTGGAGCGCAACCAATTTCCGGCTGATCACATTCACACAAAAGCGGTTGTGCAAAGCCGGAGTGCTGTGCAGGACATACTAAGTGAAGCCAGACGCGGCAAATATGACGCATTGATTGTCGGCAGGCGTGGCTTAGGACGTCTTGTTTCATACTTTATCGGCAGTGTCTCCTATGGGCTGGTTCAGCATCTCAAAAATAGTGCTGTCTGGATAATTGACGACCCCATTCCATCAAAGCACGTATTGATTGCGGTTGATGCATGCGAATCCTGTTTGCGGGTGGTTGACCATGCAAGTTTTGCATTAGCCGGAATAAAAGATGTAAAGGTGACTTTATTTAATGTTATCCCAAAATTCCGCCCGTTTATATCCAGAGAAGTCTCCGCCACCTTTGAAGATGTTGAAACAATAATAGCCTCTTACTCTGAAAAACAGATGGACAACCTGTTTTCCGAGGTCCACAATATATTCAGAGATGCCGGATTCAATCCGAAATCCGTAGAGATCAAAATCAAAAAGGGGAGCACGGGAGTGACACAAGATATATTGGCAGAATACGAAAAGGGAGGATATGGGACACTGGTTACCGGCCGGAGAGGAATCGGAGGATGGGAAGCTGTTTTCCCGGGCAGCGTATCCAACAGGCTGTTACATACCCATATAAAAGGCGCACTCTGGATCGTTGCATAAATGGGAAGGAAAATTATTGTATAGACGTGAAGTTGTCGATAAATTATAAAGTTCATAATATAAGTTTGTGTGAATTTAGAATAAAAAATTAAGGGAGGACCAAAATGGACCCTCAAAATTTAAGCGCTGCGGAACTACGCAAGCTCATACCTTCCGGATCGCAATGGCGATCGGGAGCAATACTGGTTGTGGCGCTATTTCTGGCAGTCATTCTTTGGAACCTGTGGTTCACTGTCGAACCGGAAGAGGTTGGGGTGGTCTTTCGCTTTGGCCACTATGTACGGGAAGTACCTCCAGGCCTTAACTTCAAGTTGCCCGACCCTGTGGAAAGTGTCATCAAAGTGCCCGTGCAGCGCCAGCTAAAGGAGGAATTCGGTTTTCGTACTCAACAGGCTGGTGTCCAGACACGCTATACCTCAAACAACTTCCAAAATGAATCCCTGATGCTTACAGGCGACCTGAACGTTGCCGTGGTGGAGTGGATTTCCCAGTACCGCATTAATGATCCCTACAAGTATCTGGTCAAGGTCAGGGATCTGGCGACCACCTTTCGAGACATGAACGAGGCAATTATGAGAGAGGTCGTAGGGGACAGGACAGTGAATGATCTCCTTACCGTAGGAAGACAGGAAGTGGCCGACGAAGTAAAGACGCGCCTTCAGGCACTGTGTGATCAGTATGATACAGGAATCGCTGTCGACCAGGTCGTTCTCCAGAATGTTAACCCGCCTGATCAGGTAAAACCATCCTTTAACGAAGTAAACCAGGCTCAGCAGGAGCGGGAGAAAATGATCAACCAGGCGAAGGCAGAATATAATCGGATCATTCCAAAGGCCAGAGGACAGGCACTTCAGGCCATACAGCAAGCCGAAGGGTATGCTAAGGACCGAATAAATCGCGCTAAGGGAGACGCCAAGTTCTTCGAGTTGATTCTGGAGGCTTACAAGAGGGCACCTAATGTTACTAAGAGGAGGATATATCTTGAGACAATCGACACTATATATCCAGAGATCAAACACAAGGTAATTGTTGATGATGCGGTGAAAGGCATACTTCCTCTTCTTTCGCTGGGCAGTGAGGTAAAGCCATGAAATATGTATCTACTCTCGCAATTATAGCTATAATTATTACCATGTCAGTACTTGGGGGTGTCTTTTTTATAGTGGGCGAGACTCAACAGGCGATTGTGACTCAGTTCGGAAAGCCTGTGGGCAAACCCATAACAACGCCTGGCCTTCACATGAAGCTGCCCTTTATTCAAAACGCTAACTATTTTGACAAACGCTTCCTGGCCTGGGACGGTGACCCGAATCAGATCCCGACAAAGGACAAGAGATTCATCTGGGTGGATACATACGCACGTTGGCGTATTGCTGATTCACTCCTGTTCTTCCAGCGACTCAGGGACGAGCGAGGGGCCCAGTCCAGATTGGACGACATCCTGGATGGTGAGACACGAAATGCCATAGCAAAGCACATACTCATAGAACTGGTAAGAAGCTCAAAGTCCAAGGAACAAGGGGAACCGGGAACATTAACTATTAAATTCGGCAGAGAAATGCTGGAGCAGGAGGTATTGAAAGCCGCATCTTCCCGTGTTGAGAATCTCGGGATAGAGATCCTGGATTTCAAATTCAAACGAATCAACTATGTTGAAGCTGTAAGGGAAGAAGTCTATGCCAGGATGATATCCGAGAGAAAGCGCATTGCCGAGGAGTATCGTTCCGAAGGTGCCGGAGAGGCCGCAAGAATTTCCGGGGAAAAGGATCGCGAACTCAAGACCATTATCTCTGAGGCCTATCGCAAGACCCAGGAAATCAGAGGTAAAGCCAATTCGCAAGCAGCGGACATCTACGCAGCCGCCTACAACAAGGACCCTGAATTCTACCAGTTCACCAGGACCATGGAAAGCTTTACAAAAATCCTGGATGACAATACGACATTGGTAATGTCTACAGATGGAGACTTGTTTAAGTATCTGGAAGGGGTCAAGT
>CAZPBZ010000225.1:0-3108 GCA_964584765.1 uncultured Thermodesulfobacteriaceae bacterium | reverse complement strand
AAATAATCCTTCGCAGTCTGCAGATTTGATAAGAGCCTGATCTCTTCCAGGGTTTCAATGCTCAGGTTCTGGGCCTCATCCACTATCAAGACCACTCTGTGGTCCTGGGCGTAATGATCGATCAGGAAAGTGTTCAGACGGTTTAACTTTTCGGTCCGGCCGGTTCCCGCCGGGTCCTGATCAAATTCCTGTAGCACGAGATTCAGAAACTCCTCCGGCCCTACTGTAGTATTAAAAATCGAGGCCACTTCTGTCTGATTGTCCAAGCGCTGAAGCAACGCCTTGATAAGAGTCGTCTTTCCCGTGCCGATCTCACCACTGATAACAATAAATCCGGCTCTATGTAGAAGACCGTATTCGAGGTGAACCAGGGCCAGACGATGCTGGCGACTCAAATAGAGATATGCTGGATCAGGAAGAATTGTGAAGGGCTTCTCACGAAACCCAAAAAAGGCTTCATACATGGTAACTGCTCAGGTGTTTAGGCTGAAGGCTGAAGTATATCAATCATCTCGCAACGCTCGAATCAAACCATTCACCTCTTCTCTCGGAAACCCTGCGGTCACCCGATAAGCCAATACTGCTACCTCGTCAGCCAGCTCAAATGCCCTAAGTTTTGTGTGATCGCGCACAATTTGTCCCTAAAAACCTTCCACCTTCAGTCTTCAGCCTATCAACCTTCTTTATTGTAATATTTCTCATAGCCCCGCCATTCAACAAACTCACTACGCACTCCATTCAATACGGTTCCCAGAATATGGCGATCATGCAAGAGCTCAAGCGATCTTTTCAGGTCTTCCTCTTTTGTCTCTTGACTGCGGACTACTATAATGACGCCATCCGCAAAACGAGACAGATACAAAGCATCTGAAAAACCGAGTAGGGGCGGGCTGTCAAATATTATATAACGATCAGAATAACGCTCCTTGACTTCTCGCACAAAACTGTGCATAGCCGGAGCATTCAGGAAATCCGAAGGGTACTGTTCAGACTTGCCGGCAGGCAGCAGTGTCAAGCGAGGCGTGCCGGGATTGATCAACAACTCAGATAAAGGTACTCCCCTGGTAAGGTGCTCGTAAAGCCCTGGTCCCTGAGACAATCCAAAGTAATTATGCACAGCGGGCCGGCGCAAGTCCGTGTCAATAAGCAATACTGTACGAGTCTTTTCGCGGGCTATGCTGACAGCAAGATTGACTGCCGTGAAAGTCTTTCCTTCGCCCTGCCCTGGACTGGCAACCAGTATGGAATTATAGCCGTCCTTGGACAAGGCCTCCAAAACTCGTACGCGAAGCAGATTATATTGCTCAATTATGGCGGGTGGAATGGATGGAGTCAGTACGCCGCTCTTTCTAAGTACCGCTTCACTCGTCTTTTCGACCCGAGTCTGAGTATACTCCAAATCCGTAAGTTTTTGCCGGGTCTCAACAACACTGGCCCCCTTGTCATCACGGTCCTGTTTGGCCCGTTTCAAGGCCTTTTCCAGCCTGCTCATGACCCTTTACCTCTCTTCATCTTTGACTGCATCTTTGACTGTATCTTTGACTGTTCTTGCACATCGGGAATAGCCGCCATTACAGGGACACCTGTGATCCGTTTGACATCCATCGCAGTCCTGATACTCGTGTCGGTGAATTCCCGAATAGCTCCCAGGCCGACCCCTGCGCCCAGACCCAGAATAAGGCCTATTAGGACAATGGCCATCCGATTCGGCTTGATGGGCCTTTCCGGCACCTGAGGCGGATCCACAACTGTGAATTTCTCTCCAACTTGACTCTCTTCCAGGCCTTCGGCCTGACGCGCTTCCATAAGTTTTGCCGAGGTCTCATTATATTTTGTTTGAGCAGAACCGTAATCCCGAACCAAATCCTGGTAGTCCTGCTCCAACTGAGGCATCTTCTCCAGTCGTTTGACATATTGCTGCCACCTAACATCCAACTCTTTGCGCTGAGTCTGCAGTGCTTCCATCTCTATCTCTGTGCGCTTGATTTGAGTATAGATATTAATATATGCCGGATTGGTAGCCCCGGTGAAGGTGGAATTAGCACTACCGGCTTCATCAGCTTGACTATCCGCCAAGGCGATCTTAATATCGGAAATTTCCTGCTTCAGACGCACCATATCCGGATGCTCGTCCGTGGTATGGTTGCGCAAATCCTCCAATTGGACTTCTTTGTCATTCAGCATTTCCTGTAGATTCCTGCGCTCATCATACACACTCACAGTCTTTTCCAATTCTTCAATCTCGCGTCGTATCTTAATGACGTCCGGATGCTTTGGTGAAAGACTGGCCTCCAGGGAAATGGCCTGGCTCTGGAGAAGCTTTAACCGGTCGCGAGGCTCCCATACCTGACCACCCATTAACAGGACATTGGGTGAAATCATTGCCAACTGTCCCTCCAGGTAGACCCTGCGATCCTCCAGGGCCAGCATTTTGGCTTCAACATCTTCGATCTGCCGGCGAACTTGCAGCTCAGTTTCAAGATTCAGCCCCATCAACTCAGGCAACTCAGTCAGGTGTTCCTCCTTGAAACGGGCGATCTTTTCTTCCAATAAACGGGTCGTGTTGCGATAATCCTCCAGTTGCCGCTCCAGTATATTTGTTGTAGTTCTGGCCAGGTTCTCGCGAAGGCTTATGTTGTATTCCAAAAACAATGAGGTCAAACGATTTGCGACCTGAATGACCTTTTCCGGATCACGGCCATCATAAGAAACGGTAAAGGCCACATTTACCTCAACTTGCTGTTCACTATGCCGGCTGGGAACCATGGCGCTTACCATTTCCACCAAGATATCTTTGCGCATCTTACTCAGAATGTTCTCACCCGGGTCTTTGCCCTGGAGATCAGGATAGAGTCGAAAGTCCTTAATGATCTGTTCCAGGGTCTTCCTGCTCAGGATCTGCTCAGTTATGGTCTTGATATGTTCTTCAGCATAGCCGGTAACAGTGGTACGAACCAGGTCTTCCGGAACCTGCTGAGATTCAATCAGAATCGTGGCCTTGGACTGATATATAGGAGGTAATATGAAGGCTACCACTGATGCGATGCAAAGAATCGCCAACCATGGCACAACGATGAACCACTTACGCCTCTGCAAAAAGACCATATA
>CAZPBZ010000224.1:0-3114 GCA_964584765.1 uncultured Thermodesulfobacteriaceae bacterium | reverse complement strand
CCTGCAGAGATGCCTTACTTTTGACACGATGATCCAGGAAGGCGGATAATTCAGGGCCCTTGGGAATGGTCTCAATCCCAAGTTGCTTCTGATAACTGAGCCAGGAGGAAATATCGTTCATGATATGAACAATTTCTTTATTCATAAGCACTAAATCGTCTCGAATTCCAATACCTTAATCCCTCACGCCTTCCCGAGGACCAGACCGTTTTGAAAAGACTAAGAATAAAGCCAATACTGCAATCGCACCTACGGCAGAACCCAGGGTATCTGCCACCCAGTCAACCGGATCAGCACATCTATTTGGCACAAAATATTGATGAAGTTCGTCGGCAAGGCCGTATAATGATCCAAGAAAAATGGCCTGACACAGTGCCCCTGCTATAGATACTGCAGTGTGCAACCGCCACCACATGAGCAATGAACCTAATGCAACATATTCTAAAAAATGGATAAAATAGTCACTGACCGATATGCTGGGAAGTCGATTCCCCGGGATGGAAGAGATTCCAAAGATGACTCCTGCATAGGCTATGCACAGTGCTAAACGTAGATTCATGAAGCAAGACCCCTTGATTCACTTGACGGTATATATAGAGTAAACTATGAATGATTGCTTGTCAGCGACTGAATTATCCTATAGACCTAAGTTGGATTTCTTATCATGTTTTTTTACCACGAGTATAATCATGGCATTCCCCATTAAGGAGTGGACAACTTGAGTGACGAAAGCTTGGTTCTTAAGCAGCGCCGCGAAAAAGCGGAGCAATGTGAAAAAAATAATATATCTCTTTATCCCAACGACGTAAAGACGCCTGAAAGTACGGCGACAATACGCAGGTTGTATGATTCATATGATGCAGAAGCCCTGGAAAAGGTGCCGGACAGCTTCAGATTGGCCGGCCGCATAATGAGTTTGCGCCGTTTTGGAAAGGCCGCCTTCTTGCATTTGCAGGACAGCTCCGGTCAACTGCAGGTCCATGTTAGAAGGGACATGGTTGGGACCGAAGCCTACAGCCTGTTCAAAAAATTCGACATTGGTGACTTGATTGAGGTTAAAGGCAGGCTTTTCAGGACCCGGGTCGGCGAATTGACAGCCTCGGCTGAAGCCATTGGCCTGGCTACCAAGTCCTTGAGACCCCTTCCTGAGAAATATCACGGAGTCAAAGACAAGGAGATCAGGTATCGCCAGCGATACGTCGATCTGATCATGAATCAGGAGGTAAGAGAGGTTTTCAGGACCCGGTCCCGTATTATACAGATATTACGTGAGTACTTTACTTCCCATGGTTTCCTGGAGGTTGAGACCCCGATGATGCAGTCCATCGTTGGTGGCGCAACCGCCCGTCCCTTTACAACCCATCACAATGCCCTTGGTATGGACCTTTACCTGCGGATAGCTCCGGAACTGTATCTGAAGCGGCTCCTTGTGGGTGGCTTTGACAGGGTATTTGAGCTTGGCCGGAACTTCAGGAACGAAGGAATCTCCATACAGCATAATCCGGAATTTACCATGCTGGAGTTCTATGAGGCCTATGTCACTTATGAAGACCTGATGATGCGGACAGAGGAACTCTTTTCCCGGATAGCTGAAGAAATAAAGGGCGGAACGGTCTTTTCCTATCAGGGGTGCATGATGAATCTCACGCCACCCTGGCGCCGGATGACTCTTGAAGAGGCATTAATAGAGATTGGGCAGGTTTCAAAAAAGGATCTTGAAAACAGAAAGGGCCTTGTGGAAAGGTTAAAGGCCCTTGGTGCTCCCCTGAAGGGCAATGAAAAAACAGGCAAGTTATGGACAAAGCTCTTTGATTTACTGGTAGAGCCCAAGCTCATTCAGCCGACCTTTATAAGCCATTATCCCATTGACGTCTCACCCCTGGCCCGGGAGAATCAAGAAAATCCTGAGGTTACAGACAGATTCGAACTTTTCATTGGCGGCCGCGAGATCGCGAACGCGTTCTCAGAGCTTAACGATCCAAGGAAACAGCATCAGCGTTTTGAAGAGCAGATAGCCGGCAGGGGAGATGATGATAAGGTGCCCCCTGAACTGGATGAAGACTTTATCAGGGCACTGGAAGTAGGTATGCCACCTGCTGCCGGTGAGGGCATAGGTGTGGATCGCGTGGTAATGCTCTTTACGGATTCCCCTTCTATCCGCGATGTTATCCTGTTCCCGCAGTTGCGTCCGGAGGGTTGAGTTTCAGGATGAATTTCGAATGGTTTATTGCCCTGCGTTATCTCAGGGCAAAACGCAAACAGGCCTTCATTTCCCTTATTACCTTTATATCCATAGCAGGGGTAACAGTAGGCGTAATGGCCCTGATCGTCGTAATTGCGGTCATGACCGGCTTTGAAAACCATCTCCGCACCAAGATACTTGGCATAAATTCACATATTCTGGTCAAAAACTATGAAGGTGCCTTTGGTAACATGGAGTCTGTGCGGCAAAAGGTGCTCGAAACTACTATTCCTCGTAATGACCATTTGAATGGCCTCTTGAATATGATCAGGGGAAAGGACGGGGATGTCACAGTAACGGCTGCGACCCCCCTTGTCTATGTCCAGGCCCTTTTGAGTTCAGGAAGGGCTGTCAGCGGAGCAGCCATCCGCGGGATAGAGCCTGGCTCTGTGGCAGAAGTCTTCAGCGTGGGGGAGATCATCAGAGGAGAGGGACTTGGGGCATTTGAGAATTATAATGGCAGCGGAATTCCGCCAATACTTCTGGGCAAGGAACTTGCCCGCAACCTGGGAGTTGCTGTCGGGCAGCCAATCCAGGTCGTGCTGCCCAGCGGGACTATTACGCCTGTGGGAATGCTCCCCAGGATACGTACCTTCCAGGTGACAGGTGTAAACACGACCGGCATGTATGAGTACGATGCCTCCCTTGCCTTTATTCCCATTAAGGCGGCCCAACGGCTTCTTGGGTTGGGTGATAAGGTCCATGGCCTGGAGATAAAGGTTTCGGATATTTATGCTACAAACAGCCTTGCAGCAGCAATACAAAAAAAACTTGGATTTCCGTTCTGGACAATGGACTGGCAACAGATGAGCCGTAGTCTTTTTTCAGCCCTGAAGCTGGAAAAATTCGCCATGTTTATCATTCTCACCCTG
>CAZPBZ010000223.1:0-3154 GCA_964584765.1 uncultured Thermodesulfobacteriaceae bacterium | reverse complement strand
ACTCGGAAAAGAGTAATTCCCCTTCGCCGAACACAGCCAGCGGATAAGTTGTCAAGTCGAATGGATCCCCGTTCCAGCACGTGAATGATGCCCATTTACCTTTTTCGAGTGTGCCGAGCATCTTGTCAATACCAAGGATTTCCGCGTTCTTGCGCGAGACCAGTTCGATCGCCTGCTGTTTGTTTAGGCCTGCCCGGGTGAACCAGCGGGTTTGCATAAAAAGCTGCCGGGCAGGAGTAACTGGATGATCGGTCATGAGGCCATACTCTACCCCCGACTCCATAAGATACCTGACGTTTCGCCAGTTCTCATGCTTGAGTTCTACCTTATAGGCAAACGCATCGACCGGGCCATATGTGACAGGGATTTTTCGTTTCTTCAGTTCCTGAAAAATTTCGGGCTGGTGAACGTCCATGGCGTGCTCAACCGTGACCTTTAGTTCAAACTCGTCTATGAGACGCAGCAGTGCTGCAATATCATCGATCTTGTGGATATGAACGCGCAGGATCTGCTTACCAGCCAACAAATCCCGCAATACGGCCTCTGCCGCCGAGAAAGTGATCTCCTGCTTCTTTTTACCTTTGGCGCTGTGATATTTTTGAACCTTCTGGCGCACTTCGTCCAGTTTTGTGCGCAGAATATTTAGAGCCCCCATGCGTGTGGACGGACGATCTCCCTTCCAATCCCGCGTTGACATAGGATTATAACCTAAAGCGGCCTTGATTCCCGCACGGCTGATCAGGGCTTCGGTGCTGTTTTGGGCATAGTTCCGGATTACTGCCGATAGCCCGCCGATTATATTCCCGCTGCCCGGAACAACGCATGAGTACAGCACCCCCATCTCAACCGCGTCCTTAAAGGCAGTGTCATCCATCTGCACTGAATCGAGAGCATCAGAAAGAACAAGAATGGAATTCATACCCTCATTAGCCTCAGATTCAATGCTGGGTTCGCCAGCTCGGCACATGCCTATATGGCTATGAGGATCTATAAAGGCAGGAGTAATCACGGCAAATGTCCCCAGAAGAGAGCCTTTCTTGGATTTAGAAATTCCGATAATCTTCTGTCCCTCAAACAGGAGATAGGCGTTGTTAACAACCGACTTCCCCGTGTACATGATATTTGATAAGACACAATTCATATATTCTCCTCGCAATTCCTTGGACTGGAAATTAATCTGGGAATCAACACTATACCAACAAATCCTCCTGCAGGACCTTTACCAATGTATCTGCTTTGGGCTTGATCTCTAATTTGTTCGTAAGGAATTTCTGCGGTGGATGGGAAATCAGTCAATGATAATGGCATTTTCTTTCCTCCTCATTTTTACACACATCTCATTTATGATTTGCGTGCTGATTATTATGTCACTGCCAGAAATATAGGTCAACTCAGATTGAATATTAATGCCTTTCATATGTTTCGTCTCTCGAAAAGGGCATAAAATTGAAAATTCTGAAAATCTGTGTTCATCTGTGTTCAAAAATGGAAATTCCTATACTATCAAGTTGATTGAGTTTGAAGTGAGCTAAGGCGAAGCGCCGCCTTAACTTTAGATACTTAAAACTTTAGTTCACTTAAGGCACTATTCCGGTTTGTCCGGGTTAGGAAAGGAGCCATAATGTATCTACAAACAACTACCATTTCGGATGCCTGGTACCAGATCCTGTACAATTTAGAATCTGAGGCCTACCGTCAGGATATCGAAAGGGGGTCCTTTGAGAAAGAACATTACCGGCTTCAGATCCCCTGGCTGTGTTTGGAGATCATGCATCCTCTTCAGGATATGATCCCAATTATTCCTCCGGGATGCTCCGCGCCTCCCCCGAACACCATGGAATATGTGAAAGAATATTTTATTGATTATTTGCTGGGAGGAAAACTGCCGGGAAAGAATGAGGCCTATACCTATGCATCACGGATAAACATTCAACTATCCAAGGCTATACAGATTCTCAAAGATACTCCCAATACAAATCAGTCTTCCATCATTGTCGGACGGCCGGAGGACTTAGATCTCCAAGACCCAGCCTGTCTTAGAGCGATAGATTTGAAAGTCCATGATGGCCGGCTTGATATTGCAACCTTTTGGCGCAGTTGGGATATTTGGGCTGGTTTGCCAACCAATTTAGGAGGTTTGGCATTGTTAATGGAATATATCTCCGAGGAAATAGGATTTGGGGTGGGAGTTCTAAGAGCCGCAAGCCAGGGAGCCCATATTTATGAATATCAACTCCCTTTTGTGAGAGCTCGACTGGGTAAGGAGGAGAGTCCTTAATCCTTGATACCTATCCGAGACACAATCCGGTCGGAGACCTATCCAATCATCAACTATGTCCTGATTGCGCTCAACATCCTGGCCTTTCTTATGGAGCAATCGCTTGGACGGAATCTCAATGAATTTATTTTTACCTATGGGCTTGTGCCTGCTCGTTATTCCATTCCCCAAATTTCAGCTCACTTCACTACTGATCAGCAAGTGATCGCTTTTCTTACCTTTATGTTTTTACACGGTGGTTTTTTTCACCTTTTGGGTAACATGTGGTTCCTATATATCTTTGGTGACAACGTAGAAGATCGTCTTGGACACTTTCGCTATCTCGCCTTCTATCTGCTATGTGGATTGGCTTCAGGGATTTCACATCTGTTTCTTAATTGGACGTCTCAAATACCAACCATAGGAGCAAGCGGCGCCATTGCCGGCGTGATGGGGGCCTACTTCATACTCTATCCCAGGGCTAAGGTCCTGACTCTGGTACCTATCTTTTTCTTTCTCTACTTTATGAAAATCCCGGCATTCCTGTTTCTCGGGTTCTGGATCTTCTTTCAGTTCTTGAGCGCAGCCTCTTCAGCCCAGGCTGGTGGTATTGCATGGTGGGCACACATTGGCGGGTTTGTTTTCGGTATCATTTTTTTGAAGCTGTTTCAGTTGCTGCCAACAATGCACACAGGTCAGAAGTTCAGGAACCTGACTAAAAAGCGCACATCACGACGTCTGTAAGGAACTTGTTCAATCGAAATATGAGATAAGCCAGAACTTAAGGCAGGTGTGGTTACCTTAACTTTAGGTACTTTAAACTTTAGTAACTTTAGGCACTTTTAAAACCAGGAATTCCTCCTCACTCAGGGTAGGTATTCCAAGTTCTACTGCCTT
>CAZPBZ010000222.1:0-3169 GCA_964584765.1 uncultured Thermodesulfobacteriaceae bacterium | reverse complement strand
TTAATGCAACATTAAAGATAACTTATGTCCTACACAGACCTTAACCGAATAGAAATAGACCTTATGGCCGTACGCCATAATTTCAATGTCCTTAATGGGCTTCTGAAAAGCACAGGGGCCCGTATCATGGCAGTGCTAAAATCCGACGCTTATGGCCATGGGCTGGTAGAGGTCGGCCGGGTGCTTGAGTCGGCCGGTGTATGGGGGTTTAGTGTGTCAGAGGTTGAAGAGGCGGTTTCTCTGAGAAAAGAAGGGATAACAGCTCCTATCTTGTTCATGTCGGGATTGCCTCCCGGGGCGGAAAAAGAGGTCCTTGCCCTTGACCTTATTCCAGGTGTAACCGACGTTTCTTCCCTGAACACTCTTGAGCGTGTTGCTGCTGTGAGGGATAAAACCTGCAGAGTGCATCTCAAGGTGGATACTGGTATGGGACGCCTGGGGTTTTCACCGGATGAACTCTATAAGGTTGTTAAGGAACTGCGTCAATGGCCACATCTGTGCTTTGAAGGTCTGTATTCTCATTTATCGTCTGCCGATGATCCTCTTGATCCGTTTAACACGGTCCAGCTCGATAAATTTGCATCACTTTTAGATCAGGTAAAAGGCATGGGATGGAAACCTCTAACTGTTCATCTGGCCAATTCGGCAGGTCTGATCCATTTTCCCTCTGCCCACTATGATCTGGTCCGGTCGGGACTGGCCATTTATGGTGCCTATCCAGGGCTTCAAAGTCAAAAAGACATTGAACTGCGACCCGTTATGAGCTTTCGCAGCAAAATCGTATCTATTCGCAATCTGACTGAAGGATCACCGGTGAGCTACGGTCACAGTTTTTACACCAAAAGACCTTCCAGGATAGCTGTAGTGCCCGTAGGTTATGACGACGGATACTTGCGGTCCATGTCCAACAGGTCATTAGTCCTTATCAGAGGCAGGCGTTGTCCGGTGGTTGGGAGTATCTGCATGAAGGCCTTTATGGTAGATGTTTCCATGATAGATGGAGTAACCCCCGGCGAGGAAGCCGTGCTTCTGGGAAGGCAAGGAGACGAAATTATTACGGCTGAAGATCTGGCACAGTGGGGTGGTACTATTAGTTATGAATTACTCTGTCTGCTGGGCAGCAGGAACAAGAGGTTCTTTAGGAATAGTTGATGTTTGGCATAGGACTTCCGGAGTTGCTCTTGATTTTGGCATTGGCCCTGATAGTGCTCGGGCCGGACAGGCTTCCTCAGCTTGCCAGACAAATCGCGCGCTATATGGGGAAATTAAAAAGGGCTTCAGAGGAACTTAAAAGCCAGTTTGATATCGAGTCCTTAGAGAAAGACATAAAACAGGGGACGGAGGCGCGATCGGAATCCGGCCGGTCCGATCTGGTCGATGGAGATTTATTGTCAGAGCGGAAAACAGGAGATGGACCTAAAGCCAGCAAGGACGATATTCAAACAAAAGAGCAGGAGAAAGATTACAGTAAATCGCCGCCTTCTGATAGCGAAGAAAAAAGTGGTACGAGTAATTCCAAGGGCAGCACCTGAGTACTGTGGCCAACGAGATGTCTTTTGAACGTCTTCCCTTTAAGGCACACCTTGCCGAATTCAGGCGTCGCCTGATAACCTGTTTCGTCACGATGGCAGTGGCTTTTATACTCTGCTATGCTCTCTCTGATTTCCTGGTCTCCATGCTGTTCTATCCTGTTAATCAGGCCCTGCCCCCTGGTAGTTCTATGGTATTCACAGCCCTTACAGAAGGTTTTATGACCTATCTCAAAGTTGCCTTCTGGAGCGCTGTCATCCTTTCCACTCCCATGATCTTGTATCAGGCATGGAGGTTTGTAGCTCCGGGCCTGTATGATAAAGAGAAAAAGTTTACAAAGAGCTTTATGTTCTGGGGTATATGCCTGTTCATCTCAGGAGGTCTTTTTGGTTACTGGGTCATAATGCCTGTTGCGTTCTCCATTACTTTGGGCTTTGCAAACCAGGGTCTGGAGGCAATGCCAAGGTTACAGAACTATTTGATTTTTTCCCTTAAGGCCATATTTACTTTTGGTCTGGTTTTCGAAATTCCATTCCTTATGGCCCTGGCCGCCCGCTACGGTATCGTGCCCAGGGAATATTTTTCAAAGCACAGAAAGGCCAGCTACATAGCTCTATACGTATTGGCAGTGCTGCTTGTCCCAACGGATGTGTTCTCACAAATACTTATTTTTCTTCCGCTAATAGGTGTTTACGAGGCTGGAATACGGCTTTCCATGTGGTTCGGGACAGACTCTAAACCCGCATCTTTGGGTGAAAAGTAAGGGCAATTTACCTCAATGCCAACTTGAGACCCAGTACACCACACCTTAATGCTGCTCCCGCCAAGGCCGTCAGAGAGCCGATCCTCGCCGGTGTACGATCATACTTCCAATAGAGAAGAACTGCGCTCCTGTGAAAGTGGTAAAGAGCCAGCCACCTGGCATTTTTGCCGGCCTGGCCCACATGATGGATCACGGGCCCGACTCCTGGATAATAGGCCACCTTCCATCCTGCAGACCGAAACCGGGTACACCAGTCACAGTCTTCCCAATACAAAAAAAACCTCCGGTCCATGGGCCCGACATCTTCCACTGCCGAACGTCTCACGACCATGCAGGCCCCAGAGACCCAATCCACATTAATAGGCTCGTGGAGAGATTGAGATGTCAAAATATTTTTTCGGGTAAAGGGATTATCTGACCATAGACGTGAAATGAGAGAGGTCCTTCCGAAAAAGACAGTAGCGAGGGAGGGAAAGGCCCTGGCAGAGCCCTGGATAGAGCCGTCAGCATCCAATATCTTTGGACCCACAATGCCCACATGAGGATTCTTTTTCAGCCATTCCTCAAGAGGGCCCCATAAAGGCCCAGATATTTCTGTATCCGGGTTTAAAAGACACACATATGGTGCAGTAGCCTCAGCGAAGGCCTGGTTGACCGCCCTGGCAAAACCAACATTCTCACTATTTGCCAACCAGTTGACTCCGGGAAACCGTCTTACCAGATCATCAGGGAGAGGGACTTGGCTGTTGTCCACCACATAGATTGTATCAAGCTTTGCCGGCTCCCACTTCTCAAGCCCGGAAAGGCAATTATTTAGCGCTTCATAGCAACGGTAATTGACGATTATTACGTCAAAGCTCACTCAAGCCTCCTTAC
>CAZPBZ010000221.1:0-3218 GCA_964584765.1 uncultured Thermodesulfobacteriaceae bacterium | reverse complement strand
GCAAGATTTTCGAGGAATGAGGCATACTTAGCGTATTCCGTAGTGACGAGAAAATTGAAGCAACGCAGCAGATGGGGTATTTTCAGCGGAATCATCGTTTTCGCCCGAATCGCCGTTCTATCTCGCTGAATCCCAAAACCTGAGAAACAGGCCTTCCGTGGGGGCAGTGAGACACTTCTTCGGAAACCAGTTCCTTGAGTAAGGCATCCATCTCTTGCAACTCGAGGTGGTGATTGGCCTTTATTGCGGAATGACAGGCCATAGAGGCCAGAAGATCGTGAATCAGGCCTTTTACATCCTGTTCTGGAAAACTGAGAATACGGTCTATCAGCTCACCGACCACTTCGCTGGTCTTGGAGCAAGAGGCTACAAAATCCGGGACAGACCTGATAGCAACCTGGGAATGCCCAAATGGCTCGATTATTACTCCTAATCGGTTTAGTATGGGACAAATCTCTGGAAGTTTTGCAATGTCTTCCTGGTTCCTTTCCAGGACTTCAGGAAATACAAGGGGTTGGGTATCCAGGGCATCAGTTCGTGCAATCTGCTGGTTTAGCCTCTTAAAGATAAGGGCCTCGTGAGCTGCATGCTGGTCCACAAGCACAAGGCCATCCGGTCCTTCTGCCAGGATATAACTCCTGGCCAACTGTCCGAGAACACGAAAGTCCTGCCATAAATGTGCTCTATCAGACTTGTGGACATGGTGGTCCTGATCGGGTGATACAGGAGGCTCAGGGCCGGCAATCAGGGCTGTTTTCCGATCTTGCCCGGATGAAGGGAATTTCCCGTAAGCCGGGAGTGCTTCTGAGACCTGAAAAGCATCAGGAAGAATATCCAGTTCCTGCTGATCAATTGAAGGGCCTGTTTTTCCCAATCTTGCCTGGGTTTTCCCAAACGGCGCAGCAACAACCTTTATGCCTTCAAGAGCCCTTTGCACAGAATGGTAAACAATCCGGTATATTGCGTCTGAATCGTGAAAACGAACTTCTTGTTTAGCAGGATGCACATTTACGTCCACCTGATCCGGCTGGACCTCCAGAAACAGGGCACCTATAGGGTATGAATTCTTCATCATGAAGCCCCTGAAGGCCTGATTAAGCGCTTTCCATAGCAGTCTGCTATTTATGGGTCTTTGATTCAAAAAAAAGTAAAAGGACTTGGAAGAGGCCCTTGCTTCCTCCGGTGGTGTCACATAACCTGAAACCAGGATTTCCTGGGATTTGCCTTCAACAGGCAGCATCTGAAGAACAAGTTGATCCCCTATCAGTGGCCAGAGGCGCTGTGGGCCCTGGCAACCAGGACGGGACCGGAATATTCCCCTTCCATCACTCAGGAGTTCAAAAAGGATCTCAGGGAAACCTACTGACAAAGTGCGTACTATTTGGGAAATATGCCCCAACTCAGTCTGACGCCTTTTGAGAAACCTGCGTCTTGCCGGAATCTCCAGGAACAGGTCCTCTACTTCCACTGTAGTCCCGGAAGGGCATCCTATGGACATGGTCTTCTTGTCTCTGCCGAAGTCCACCCTCACACGCCACCCTTCGATATTGTCAGAAGGCCTGGAAGTGATGGACAGCCTGGAAACAGCACCTATACTGGAAAGGGCCTCTCCCCTGAAACCCATGGTGCGTATAACAGCCAGATCGGCTTCATCCCTGATTTTGCTGGTTGCGTGGCGTTCAACAGCCAGATCGATGTCTTCTTTTTCTAAGCCGACACCATCGTCTGTAACCCTGATGAGGTATTTACCACCATCTTCCAGCTCTATACGGATCCGTTTGGCCCCTGCGTCTATAGAATTTTCAAGGAGCTCCTTCACTATCGAAGCAGGCCTTTCCACTACTTCACCTGCTGCGATTTGATTGGCTATATGTGGAGGGAGTATATGTATTTTGGACACGAGAATTCCTGTTTACCGTATTTGCTTCAATGTAACCATTCACACTCCCCTGCGAGGAATGAATAATTATTGATGACCTGTGCGCTTATTCAAGCACTTCAGCGTATTGTTGCTCTGAATATGCTCTGTTATAGTTGGCAACTTCTTCACCGATTTTACCATCCAAAATCATAAAAATGAATTAATAACAGAAAAAATTACAAAACCATGACAAAAAAAGAGGTTTTCTCCTTAGGAATGTCTGAAATATATCTTGATTACAATGCAACCACACCGGTTGCAAATCCGGTGCAGGAGGAAGTAAATTCCGCACTGAAAGAAAAATGGGGCAATCCCAGCAGCGGACACAGGTTCGGCCAAATGGCCAAGAGGGCGCTGGAATACGCCAGGGCCCAAGTGGCATCGCTGCTCAACGCGGATCCTACTGAAATCCTCTTCACCAGCGGAGGCACAGAGTCCAACAATTTAACTATAACAGGCGTATGCCAAGCCATGTCCGGCAAAGGGCGACACATCATCACCACCCGCATAGAACACCCATCCCTTATGAATCCCTGCCTGCATTTGCTTGAACAGGGGTGGAACGTGTCCTTTATAAAGGTAAACAGTCAGGGCGTTGTAGATCCCATGGAAGTTGAAAGGGCCTTACGCCCTGATACAGTGCTGGTCTCTGTGATGCTGGCAAACAATGAGACCGGGGCTATTCAGCCGGTAGCTGCGATTTCGCAACTGGCCCGCAAGCGTGGGGTGCTGGTCCATACAGACGCGGCCCAGGCCGTGGGCAAGATCCCTGTGGATGTCAAAAATCTTGGAGTAGACTACCTGAGTATTGCAGGACACAAGCTCTATGCGCCAAAAGGAATAGGCGCCCTCTATTGCAGAAAAGGCGCACCTCTTGGCCAGATCATGTTCGGCGCGGGCCAGGAGCAGGGTCATCGGCCCGGCACCGAGCCGGTTCCCCTGGCAGTCGGACTGGGAGCTGCCTGTGATTTTGTTGCCTGGGACATTAAGGCCGAGGCAGAAAGGCAAACAGGTCTCAGGGAGAAGCTATATGCAGAACTATCCAGACTGGGCCATCCTATAATCAGGCATGGTGATCCTGAGAATACAATTCCAAATACCCTGAGCGTCAGTTTTATCGGCAAGAATGGAGCGGAGATCCTGGCCCAGGCCCCGGAGATTATGGCCTCTACCGGTGCGGCCTGCCACGACAGGGCAATTAAGGTCTCCCATGTGCTTGCCGCCATGGGAGTCTTGACGAAAGTAGCCTTAGGGACCCTTCGTCTCACACTGGGTCGGGGGACTACCGAATCGGACA